>NZ_JAGYGI010000080.1:0-1257 GCF_019947365.1 Pseudomonas sp. GL-R-26
CAAGCATCGACGGCGTCTGTGGCGTGGACGAACGCGGAGCCGGACACGCTGATGGAGCGGGTGCTTGCACCGGCTAACCTCAAGCGTGCGTATCAACGCGTAGTCAGCAACAAGGGCGCACCGGGTGCCGATGGCATGACGGTCGACCAATTGGCAGGCTACGTGAAACAGTATTGGCCGAACCTCAAGACTCGGTTGCTGGCCGGCGAGTACCAACCGCAAGGTGTACGCGCCGTCGACATCCCAAAACCTAAAGGCGGAACACGGCAACTGGGCATTCCCTGTGTCGTGGATCGCCTGATCCAACAGGCTTTGCTGCAACAGCTCACACCTATCTTTGATCCGCTGTTCTCGGACTACAGCTACGGCTTTCGTCCGGGCAGAAGCGCCCATCAAGCTATCGAAACGGCCCGTGCCCACGCGGCGGCGGGTCACCGCTGGTGCGTGGAACTCGATCTGGAGAAGTTCTTTGATCGGGTTAATCATGATGTTCTGATGGCCCATGTTGCGCGTCAAATCGAAGACAAACGCGTCCTCACGCTGATCCGTCGCTACCTCGAAGCGGGAACGATGTCAGGCGGTCTCGTCAGCCGACGGCAGGAAGGGACGCCGCAAGGCGGCCCGCTCTCGCCGTTGCTGTCGAATATCCTGCTCAACGAACTTGATCGTGAATTGGAGCGGCGGGGCCATCGCTTCGTGCGGTATGCCGATGACGCGAACATTTATGTACGCAGTCGTCGCGCAGGTGAACGGGTGATGGCCAGCGTTGAGCGTTTCCTGAGCGAGCGCCTGAAACTGACGCTGAACCGGGAAAAGAGCCGAGTAGCCGGGTCGTGGATGTGTGATTACTTGGGCTATGGGATGAGCTGGCATCAACAGCCGAGACTAAGAGTGGCAACGATGAGTCTGGATCGCTTACGCGACCGACTTCGAAGCCTGCTGCGCACAACGCGAAGCCACAAAGTGGCGAGCGTCATCGAGCGGATAAACCCCGTACTGCGCGGTTGGGCTGGCTATTTCAAGCTGAGTCAGAGCAAGCGGCCACTTGAGTATCTTGATGGCTGGGTGCGTCACAAACTTCGCTGTATCATCTGGCGCCAATGGAAGCAGCCCTCGACGAGGGCGCGCAACTTGATGCGTCTAGGGCTCAACGAAGCTCGTGCTTGTCACTCAGCATTCAACGGTCGAGGCCCTTGGTGGAATTCGGGAGCACCCCATATGAATCAGGCGCTGCCGAAGAAACTCTGGGATCGACTC
>NZ_JAGYGI010000081.1:0-1253 GCF_019947365.1 Pseudomonas sp. GL-R-26
TGTGGTGGTCTAATTTCCCCGGACACCTCGATAAGTGGAAAATGCATCTATCGAGGAGTGTTTCATGACCGACAAACGCAGGACATTCGACGACAGCTTCAAGCTGCAAGTCGTGAAGATGATCAAGGACCAGGGGCTGACCGTTCCGCAGGTCTGCCGTGATCTGAATATTGGTGAGACAGCCGTCCGGCGCTGGGTTCAACAGTACGAGGCTGAGCAATTGGGCCAGGCCGGGATCGGTAAACCGCTCACATCCGAGCAACAGCGCATCCGGCAGCTGGAGCAAGAAAACCGTCAGCTCAAGATGGATAACGATGTATTAAAAAAAGCCACCGCCTTCTTTGCCCGCGAGCTGAAGTAACGTATCGATTGGTTCGGCAGTTGCAACAGAAGGCTTATTCGGTGGCGTATGTCTGTCGGCTGCTGGGTATCAGCCGATCCGGTTTCTACGAGGCCAACAAGCGTGCTGGAGCGCCAGCATTGATTTGTCCCGTGACCGTGCAACTCAAGGCGTCGTTTGCTGCGAGTGGCGGCTGCTATGGCAGTCGCCCGTTACGTAAAGCATTGCGCGCCAAGGGCATGGAAATAGGCGTTTATAAAATTCGTCGCTTGATGCGCGCCAACGGCCTGCGTTCGGCCTGGAAGCGTAAGTTTGTGCACACGACCGATAGCAAGCACGACCTGCCGATTGCCGAAAACGTGTTGAATCGCCAATTCGAACCCGAGGCGGTGAACAAGGCTTGGGTGGCGGACATTACCTACATCCGGACCCGTAGCGGCTGGCTGTACCTGGCCGTGGTACTGGACTTGTTTTCACGCAAGATCGTGGGTTGGTCCATGGCCCCGAACATGCCTGCCGAGCTGGTGTGTAGTGCAATGCAGCTGGCAGTTGCTCAGCGTCAGCCGCCACCGGGTCTGATCGCCCACTCGGATCGTGGTAGCCAGTACGCCAGCGCGAGCTACAGAGCGTTGCTAGCGCGAAATAACATGCAGCAAAGCATGAGTCGTAAAGGTAACTGCTGGGATAATTCGGTGATGGAGCGCTTCTTCTTGAGCTTGAAAATGGAGCGGGTATGGCGCCGCGATTACGCCAACCATGCCGAAGCGATACGTGACATCACGGAATACATCGTTGGGTTTTACAACAACGAGCGGCTGCACTCGAAACTGGGATATCTGCCACCAACCGTTTACGAGCGGGCGATGGCGTCGAAATCACCTACCGAGGTGTCTGGAATTAGTTGACCACTACA
>NZ_JAGYGI010000082.1:0-1252 GCF_019947365.1 Pseudomonas sp. GL-R-26
GCCGATGAGGCAGGACATAGTGCGGGGCTGAGGCATGAAGCTCGGCCAGGTACTTGGGGATGTTCCCGGAGCGGTCTGCCGAGACACTGTTGATAAACCCTAAAATCGCCCAGGTACACGCGCTAAAGCTCATTTCACACGGGTAAATACCTGGACAGTGACGACTCATTTCCACCATCTGATAGCGCAACAAGTTGTAGCCCAGCAACACACCCCACAGTTCCTGCTCGATCATCTCGGGTGTCTTGCTACGCAGCGTATAGCTACTGTTGAGCAGAGTCTGTTTCATCTCTCGAAACCCTAATTCGATCTCCCATCGCTGGCTGTACAGGTCGACAATTTCGTCGGGCGGGAAGCGCAGCGGGTCGGCCATTGACGTCAGAATCTGACAAACCTTGCCCTTGACGGTTTTGCTCAGGAGTCGCGCGGTCAGGCGCTCGGGTAGCCCCGGCCATTGTTTGCGGGCTTGCGGCGAAGTGCTTAACAAGACAACAGCATCCTGGCGCCCCAAACGCTGAACCACTTCGTACTGCGCGCCTTTTTTCAGTGGCATCAGCCAATGCCGCTCGGTGCCTGCTTGCTGCCACTGATGCAGCAAGCCCAAGGAGTAAAAGCCACGATCGAACAGCGTCAACGAGTGATCGGGCGTGTTTTCGATCAGTTGTTCCGCCAGTTTCATTTCGTTGCTGCGATAGCCGTCAAAAGCGCTGCCGATCAGCAAATGGCTGGTCAGCTCCATTTGGCAGACCATGCGTACCTGAGGAAAACCGGTATCGCCATGCTGGTTGCTGGCGGAGTCGTAACGTGCACGGTTTTCGGGTGTATCGGGCGTTCGCCAGACGACGCCGTCGACCCCCAGCAAACGCAACCCGGCCCAGGTCGGATGGCCGGCCGCTTCATGCCAGCTTTTCTGCGTCAGATCGAAGACCTGTCGTACCGCCTCGCTGCCCAATCGCTGACGGGCCTGGACTACGGCGCTGGGCGCGACCAGCGGGCGTTGCCCGGGCAGCATGATGTTCATGCGACTGACCACATCCCACGCCGACATGCGCCGGAAAAACGCCATGGAGATGACGCACCAAAGCATCATTTCCAAGGGTAAGCGCCGCTTGCGCAAGGTAGCGACACCGGCTTGTTCCAAGGCCTGTTCGACCAGCGATGGATCAAGCAACGAGTCCAATCCCTCGAGGGAATTGGGAGTCGAGACGAAGTTGTGGGTCAGTTCCAGTGCCCGAGCCAGACGCATAAAAAA
>NZ_JAGYGI010000083.1:0-1220 GCF_019947365.1 Pseudomonas sp. GL-R-26
GCCGCTGACCGATTCCAGTTTGTTGACGATGGACGGCTGGCCGCCGGTGTAGACGTCATCCTTGGCGATGATGGTGGCGGAAGCGGAGGTCCCGTTCGCTGGAACAGTCACCTTCGTGCCGTCGGACAGGGTGAACTCCAACGGACCGTGGTTATTGATCGGCAGACCGGCCGCGTTGGTCAGGGTCACGGTGTAGGTGACCGAACCGCCTTCAGCCACGGTGGATTTGTCCACGGTCAGGGTCGCGATGACTTCGCTGACGGTGTCAGTGATGGCCACGTTGGCCGCGGTGCCGTCGATCACCAGGTTTTCGAAGGTCTTGCCGGTGACGCTGGCCGAATCGACGGTCAGGCTCAGGTTGCTTGGGTCGTTGTAGACGTCGTCACCTTGCACCGGCGCGGTGTAGATGGCCGACAACTTGCCCGCTTCAATGGTGACGGAGTCGCCGTTGCTCAGGGTGACCTTGAGGTCGTGATCGAGCTTCTGGTCGACCTTGACGGTGAAGGTCGGGGCGACGTTTTCCTGCACATCGCCGTTGCTGGCGATGCTCACCGTGACCTTGTCACCCTGGCCCGATGGCTCATCGGTGACAGTGGTGGTGAACTGGTCCTTGCCCAGGGTCAACTTCTCGAAATTGTCCGCGCCGCTGACCGATTCCAGTTTGTTGACGATGGACGGCTGGCCGCCGGTATAGACGTCATCCTTGGCGATGATGGTGGCGGAAGCGGAGGTCCCGTTCGCTGGAACAGTCACCTTCGTACCGTCGGACAGCGTGAACTCCAACGGACCGTGGTTATTGATCGGCAGACCGGCCGCGTTGGTCAGGGTCACGGTGTAGGTGACCGAACCGCCTTCAGCCACGGTGGATTTGTCCACGGTCAGGGTCGCGATGACTTCGCTGACGGTGTCAGTGATGGCCACGTTGGCCGCGGTGCCGTCGATCACCAGGTTTTCGAAGGTCTTGCCGGTGACGCTGGCCGAATCGACGGTCAGGCTCAGGTTGCTTGGGTCGTTGTAGACGTCGTCACCTTGCACCGGCGCGGTGTAGATGGCCGACAACTTGCCCGCTTCAATGGTGACGGAGTCGCCGTTGCTCAGGGTGACCTTGAGGTCGTGATCGAGCTTCTGGTCGACCTTGACGGTGAAGGTCGGGGCGACGTTTTCCTGCACATCGCCGTTGCTGGCGATGCTCACCGTGACCTTGTCACCCTGGCCCGATG
>NZ_JAGYGI010000009.1:0-207994 GCF_019947365.1 Pseudomonas sp. GL-R-26
CGATAGCGGAGTGTCATTCACCGTTGATGTCGAATGACACTCCGCTATCGCGAGCAAGCTCGCTCCCACAGGGATTGCATACGCTGAGCAAACGCTGGGATAGCGAAGGAGGGGGCTCGCCGATCAGGCGGGCAGGGCGCTATCCGGCGGACGTGCGGAGTGACGCAATTTGGAGCGGCGCAGGGCCATGGGCAGGTTGACGATGCGCTTCATGCAATGCCGTCCACGGCCAGCAGCGAGGTGGCCTGGATCGAAATGTTCAGCAGGTGCTGTTCTGACGGCAAAGTACGCATGGCGCAGGTTTCCAGCGGCGGAAATCGTCGGTGGCGAGTAGAACAAGCCATCCGGGGATGGCTGGATACTAGGGAGGATTGCGGCGCGTGTAAATGTTTGATTCAGAACATCAGGTGCACACCGAGGCCGATCAACCCGCAGCCGATCAAAACCTCGATCACTCCGCGTTTGAAACGAAGCAATGCAACGCCCGCCACCATCGCGATCAGCAGCGAAGGCCAGTCCAGTTGTCCTTCGAAGCCTTTGGGCCAAAGCACGTGGTAGCCAAAGAAACACGCCAGATTGAGAATCACGCCCACCACGGCGGCGGTAATGGCCGTCAGCGGCGCGGTGAACTTGAGTTCGTTGTGCGTCGATTCCACCAATGGCCCGCCAGCGAGGATGAACAGGAACGAAGGCAGGAAAGTGAACCAGGTCACCAGCGTGGCGGCCACGGCACCGGCGACAAACGCTTGATCCGGCCCGAAGATCTGTAGCACGTAGCCGCCGATGAACCCGACGAAGGCGACGACCATGATCAACGGGCCGGGCGTGGTTTCACCGAGCGCCAGGCCGTCGATCATCTGCGTCGGCGTCAGCCATGCGTAGTGACCGACCGCGCCCTGGTAGACATACGGCAGCACCGCGTAAGCGCCGCCAAAGGTCAGCAGCGCGGCCTTGGTGAAGAACCAGGCCATCTGCGTCAGCGTGCCTTCCCAGCCGAACAGTGCGGTGAGCATGGCCATGGGCAGCGTCCACAAGATCGCACCGATAATGGCCAGGCGCGCCAGTTTCCAGCCACTGAACCGGGCGTGTTCGGGGGTTGGGGTGTCATCGTCGATCACGGCCGGGCCGAAGGACTTTTTCGCCGCGCTGTGGCCACCGGCCCTGAATTTTTCCGGTGCCAGGCGTCCGCCGAAAAAGCCGATGACCGCTGCGCCGAGCACGATCAGCGGAAACGGCATATTGAGCACGAAGATGGCCACGAAGGACGCGGCGGCGATGCCCCATAACCAGCCGTTCTTCAACGCCCGCGAGCCGATCCGGTGAGCCGCCTGCACCACGATTGCCGTGACTGCGGGCTTGATCCCGTAGAACAATCCGGCGACCACGGGCACTTCGCCAAAGGCGATGTACACCCAGGACAGTGCAATCAGGATGAACAGCGACGGCAACACAAACAGCACGCCAGCGATCACACCGCCCCAGGTCCGGTGCATCAGCCAGCCGATGTAGGTTGCCAACTGCTGAGCCTCAGGCCCGGGCAGCAACATGCAATAGTTGAGGGCATGCAGAAAGCGCCGCTCGGAGATCCAGCGCCGGCGCTCGACCAGCTCCTGATGCATGATCGAAATCTGCCCCGCCGGCCCGCCGAAACTGATGAAGCCAAGCTTGAGCCAGAACAGGAAGGCTTCGTGCAGGCTGATGGACCGGGGCTGTGGCACATCCTGTTGGGTGATCGGGGAGGGTGTGGGGCTCAAGCGAAAGTTCCTTGTGCAGAAAAGCGTTGAGCCAATGACTGTAGCTACGCCGGTGCGCGTTGCATAGCCACCTGATGCTGCGTTTCTGCCCAGCGCTCGACGGCTGAGCGGTCGCTGTCACGGGCATCGACCCAGCGTGCGCCACTCGCCACGTCTTCGCGTTTCCAGAACGGCGCGTCGGTTTTCAGGTAATCCATGATGAACGCACAGGCCTCGAAAGCGGCTTGACGATGGGGGCTGCTGACGCCGACAAACACGATCGGCTCGCTGATCGACAAGGGGCCGATCCGGTGCACGATCTCCACGGCCCGGAGTGGCCATCGAGCCCTGGCGTTGTCGATGATTGTTTGCAGCGAACGTTCGGTCATGCCCGGGTAATGCTCCAGAAACATCCCGGTGACCGCCTCTCCCTGATTGATGTCGCGCACATAGCCGACGAAGTTGACCACGGCACCCACCCCCGGATTGTTCGCCTGCAGGCTGTCGATCAGCCGGCCGATGTCGAACAATTCACGCTGGACCCGAACTGTCATGCCTCAACCCCCAGTGACCGGTGGAAAAAAGGCGATCTCGTCATAGTCCTCGATCACCCGGTCCGGATGGCACAGCTCCTGGTTCAGTGCACACATCAGGTTGTTTTCACCGAGCACATGGCTCCACAGTTCACCGCGAGCCATCAGCAATCGACGCACGTCCTCGATGGTCTTGAGGCTGTCGGTCAGGGGCAGTTTTTCACCGCCCAGGTTGAGCTGTTCGCGGTAACGGGCGAAGTAATTGATCAGGATCATTGTGCGTCCTCGAACTTGAAATGACCGGAGCGGCCACCTTGTTTACTGAGCAGCCGGATGTCGTCGATGATCATGCCGCGGTCCACTGCCTTGCACATGTCGTAGAGGGTCAACGCCGCCACGCTGACGGCGGTCAGGGCCTCAAGTTCGACCCCGGTCTGGCCCTCTACGCGGCAGGTGCCGACGATTTTCACGCTGTCCGGCGTGCAGGCCTTGAGTTCGACGTGGATCGAACTGAGCAGAAGGGTGTGGCACAGCGGGATCAGCTCATGGGTTTTCTTCGCCGCCATGATTCCGGCGATCCGCGCCACGGCAAATACATCGCCCTTGGGGTGGCCGTCGCTTTGAATCAGTTTCAGGGTTTCCGGGCGCATCCGCACCCAGGCCTGGGCCTGTGCTTCGCGCTGCGTCGGGGCTTTTTCGCTGACATCGACCATGTTGGCGCGACCCTGGTTGTCCAGGTGGGTCAGGCCATCGGGGGATGCATCTGCAATGTCTGTCATGGGAGGTTCCTGCGCTTGCCAGCGCGGTGATCGGGTGAAGGCATCATGCCGGGCTGTAAATGCGTGGTGCGTTGCGGTGGGGGACGTGAATCAGGTTGAGGCGATGTTTGATTGCCCACAGCACGGTCAGGGCGGTGGGCGTCGCCTGACAAACTGACGCGGCATTGTCGTACTCGCGAAAGTTCACACTCAGCGGTTTTTGCGCAGGGGCGTTAGTGTCGCTTCGAACATTGGCTTGTTCAACTTGGCACAACATGAAAAGAACCTCGAAGCGCTGAATTAAGTTCAGGCTACGGGTAACTTTTCAGAACGTCCAATCGCTTGTTCCGATGTGCCGATTGGTGATGTCTATCAAGCCGGGCAAACATGTCCGGTTCGGTTTTATATAAAGCCGAAACTTGATCAGTGGGTCCGGCTGAGTAACGTTCGTGCTTCGGCGAAACACTTCTCGGCAATCGCCGAACGTGGCTCGGTCTTGCGCATCACCAGGCCCAGGGGCGCGAGCACGCTGGCATCCGGCAATTCGATGAACGACAGGTGTTCGATGGGCTCTTCCAGGCCACTGTCCAGCGGCATGATCGCGCAGCAGAAACCTTCGTGAATCGCCTGCAGCAACTGGTAGGTCGAATCGCTTTCGAGGATCGGCTGCGGGTCCAGTCCGCGGCTGCGAAAGCTCAGGTCGATGGATTTGCGGTAGTGCATGCCGTTGCTGAGCATCCCCAGCGGCAGTTCGGCGGCGTCCTCCCAGCTCATTTGCGTGCCGTCGAAATGGAAGTGACGGTTGTCGTACAGTAGGCCGACGCGGGTCTCGCCGATCTCGAAACACTCGAAATAGCTCGGGTTGACGTGATCGAGGTAGCACACGCCCAGGTCCAGCTGATTGTTGCCAAGGCCCTCGATGATCTGGTCGGAACTCAAGGACGACAGGCTGTACTTGAGCTCGGGAAAGCTGCGGGACAGGCCCTGGATGCAGGTGACCGGGTTGAAGCTGCTCAGCGGCACCAGCCCCAGGCGCAAGTTACCGACGAGCTGGCCCCGGCACGCGGCGGCCTCGGCGAAGAGCCCGTCGTGGGCGGCCAGCAGGGTCCTGGCCCACGCCAGTACTCGTTCGCCGGCCTCGGTAAAACCCTCGAAGCGCTGGCCCCTGGTGACCAGCACCAGGTCCAGTTCATCCTCCAGGTTGCGCAGGCGCATCGACAGCGTGGGCTGGGTGATGTGGCAGCGCGCGGCCGCCTGGCCGAAGTGGCGGGTCTGCTCCAGGGCGATCAGGAACTTGAGTTGTTTGATGTCCATGACGGCACCTGCTGGCGGGGGAGTGAAGGGGTAAGTATTGACTCAGGTGCGCAAGACACAAGGCGAGGCAGGAATCGTGAGGTGCGGACGATCTCATTGTCTTTGATGTGCGTCCAATCACTGCTATCTAAGGGGTTATCGACGGGCTCTATCATTGATGGTGTTTCTGCTATTTTTATATTGATAGATCGGCTCGATAGTCTGGTTGGTTAGAGTGATTAGACACGGCTTTATTTATCGAATTAGTCTTCGGAAGTCATTTAAATTATATCTGCCGGAGAACTCCATGAGCGTCAAACCGGATGCATTGTTTATACCCCTGAATATTGCCGTGCTGACCGTTAGCGATACCCGTGAATATGCCAATGACACCTCCGGCCAATTACTCGTCAGCCGTTTGCTGGAAGCCGGCCACACCCTCAGCGAGCGCAACCTGCTCAAGGACGACCTGTACAAGATCCGCGCGCAGGTGGCGAACTGGATTGCCGACGACGGCATCCAGGTGGTGCTGATCACCGGCGGCACCGGCTTCACCGGCCGCGACAGCACACCCGAGGCAGTGGCCTGTTTGCTGGATAAGCAGATCGATGGCTTCGGTGAGCTGTTCCGGGCGATTTCGATCCTCGACATCGGCACCTCCACGGTGCAGAGCCGGGCACTGGCCGGGCTGGCCAATGGCACGCTGGTCTGCTGCCTGCCGGGCTCCACGGGTGCCTGCCGCACCGCCTGGGAAGGCATCCTTGCCGAGCAACTCGACGCGCGCCACCGGCCGTGCAATTTCGTACCGCACCTCAAGCCGGTGCAAGCCTGCGGGACGCGGGGATGAGCACTTCACCGCTGATGTCGGTAGAGCAAGCCATCGACCGGCTGCTGACCATGGCCGAGGCGCAGTGGATTGAAGACAGTGAAGCGGTGCCTCTGAGTGCCGCCAGGCAACGGGTGATGGCCACTGACCTGGTGGCGAGCCTCGATCTGCCGCCGTGGCCGAACAGCGCCATGGACGGCTATGCCCTGAATGTCGACGGTTGGGTCGGGGTACCGCTGAGCGTGTCGCAGCAGGTATTTGCCGGTCACGCCCCCGAAGCCCTGGCACCCGGAACCTGCGCGCGGATTTTCACCGGCGCACCGGTTCCGCAGGGTGCCAACTGCGTGGAGATGCAGGAGAACACCGAGGTGCTGGATGACGGACGTATCCGCTTCATACAGCCCCTGAGCGCGGGCAGCAACATCCGCCCGCAAGGCCAGGAGAACCGCGTCGGCGATGTGCTGCTGCGCGCCGGCAAGCGCCTCGGCCCGTTCGAATTGGCGGTCGCGGCGGCGCAGGGCTGCACCCATGTGCAGGTCGTGCGGCGACCACGGGTGGCGTTGTTGTCCACCGGCGATGAACTGGTCGAGCCGGGCACGCCACTCAAGCCCGGCAGCATCTACAACAGCAACCGAACCTTGTTGAGCCATTGGTTGAGTGCGTTGGGTTGCGAGGTCATCGATGCCGGCATTCTCCCCGATGAGCCACGGCAGACTCGGCTCAAGCTCGAACAGCTGCAACACACGGCGGACCTGATGCTCAGCACGGGCGGCGTGTCCGCCGGTGACGCCGACTGCCTCGGCCAGGTGCTGCGCGAGTGCGGCAAGCCGTTGCTGTGGAAACTCTCGATCAAACCCGGCAAGCCATTGACCGTGGGCCACTTCGGCCGCGTGCCGGTGATTGGCCTGCCGGGCAATCCGACATCGGCGCTGGTCACTTTCGGCCTGTTGGCGCGGGTTTACCTGTTGCGGATTCAGGGTGTCGAAGACGTCGAGCCTTTGAGCTTTCCGGTGAGTGTCGGTTTTGCCTGGCCCAAACCCGGAAGCCGCCGCGAGTACCTGCGGGTGAAACTCGAAGCCGGTCACGCGGTGCTCTATCCGAACCAGAGCTCAGGCGTTTTGTTGGGGGCATCCTGGGCCGATGGGCTGGTTGAGGTGCCGGAAGGCTGCACCCTGGAAATGGGCGACATGGCGCGGTTCATACCCTTCAGCGAGCTGTTCTGACACCGCCCCTGTGGGAGCGAGCCTGCTCGCGAAAAGCCGGCACATTCAACAGAGATGTTGGCAGACAGACCGCTATCGCGAGCAGGCTCGCTCCTACAGGTTTTGCGTTTGTCCTGAAAATCAGTTCAACACAAAATCCACCGGCTCCAGCTGTGGCGGCAACTCCGTCACGCCCAGCGCCGCCAGCACATCGCGCTCGATGTTGCGCACGATGGCGTCGGTGGGCAGGTCGTTTTCGTCGCGGCCGAAGGGGTCTTCCAGTTCGTCGGCAATCGCATCCAGGCCGAAAAAGGTGTAGCTGACAATCGCAGTGAAAATCGGTGTCAGCCAGCCCAGGGGTTCGGCCATGGCAAACGGCAAGAGGATGCAGAACAGGTAGATGGTGCGGTGCAGCAACAGGGTGTAGGGGAAGGGGAGCGGGGTGTTCTTGATTCGTTCACAGACGGCCTGGGCATGGGTCAGGCTGGCCAGATGGTTGGCCATGAGCGTGTAGCGCCAGTCGTTGATCGCCCCGGACTCGTTGAGTGTCGAGCACTGCTGACCGACCTGCATCAGGATCTGCCCGCTGATGTCCGTGGAGTTGCCCTTGGGCATCGGGTGCAGCCAGTCGCCACTGGCGGCCATTTCGTTTTCCTGGCGCAGGCGCGCGTTGAGGGCATGGGCGAAGCCGCAGAGGTTGCTGAGGATCGTGTGGCGTTCAGCCGTGTCCTTGATCACCAGGGTTTCACGAATCATCGAGCGGACTTCCATAATCACATCGCCCCAGGCCTTGCGCGCTTCATACCAGCGGTCGTAGCAGGCGTTGTTGCGAAAGCTCATGAAGATCGACAACGACAAACCCAGCAGCGTGAAGGGCGTGGCACTGACCTTGGAAAAGTAACTGGGGTGCAGGGTTTCGATGAGTACGATGGCCGAGGCGAGCAGCGTCACCATCAGGCTGCGCCAGGCGATGCGTTTGGCAATCGAACCCTTGAGGGACGTCAGCACGCCGATCAGGTTGGGTTTGGGTCTCACGATCATGGGTTTCAGCCGCCCGTCATGTTCATGAAGCGAACAACCTGAACATCGTCGTTCACTTCGAAGTTGTGTCGATAAGGCTTGAGTTTCATCGCCTCGATAATGGCTTTTTCCAGGCGTTCGGGCTGTCCGGGATGGCTGCGCAAGACAGCCTTGAGATCCACTGAGTGCTCATTGCCCAGGCACAGCAGCAGACGTCCTTCCACGGTCAGCCGCACCCGATTACAGGTGCCGCAAAAGTTGTGGCTGTGGGGCGAGATGAACCCCAGGCGAATCTGCGGCGCCTCGGCCAGGCGCCAGTAGCGCGACGGACCCTGGGTCGACTCGGCGGAATCAATCAAAGTGTAGCGTTCGGCGATGCGTTCGCGGACCTGGCTGCTTGCGAAAAACGATTCGGCGCGGCTGTGTTCATCGATGGTGCCCAACGGCATTTCTTCGATGAAGGAGATGTCGAGGTTACGGTCGATGGCGAAGCTCACCAGATCATTGATCTCATGGTCGTTGCGGCCTTTCATCACCACGCAATTGAGCTTGGTGTTGCGAAATCCGGCCTGGTTGGCGGCGTCGATGCCCTTGATCACCTGCGCCAGGTCACCGGTGCGGGTCAGTTCGCGAAAACGTTGCGGGTCCAGGCAGTCGAGGCTGATGTTGAGGCGCTTGACCCCGGCATCGAACAACGGCTCGGCCAGTCTGGCCAGCTGCGAACCGTTGGTGGTCATGCACAGTTCACGCAGGCCGGGCAGGGCGGCGATCTTCTCGCACAGTTGCACCACGCCCGGACGGATCAACGGCTCGCCCCCGGTCAGGCGGATCTTGCGGGTGCCCAGCGCCACGAAGCTTTCGGCAATCTGGTAAATCTCTTCCAGAGTCAGCACCCGTTGGCGCGGCAGAAACTGCATGTCCTCGGCCATGCAATATACGCAACGGAAATCGCAGCGGTCGGTGACCGACATCCGCAGATAGTCCACGCGCCGGGAGAAGCCATCGATCAAGACTCGTTCTGACATGACACCCTCGCTTGGCGCTTTTTTGTATGAAGTTTCCGTCACTGACGGACTTGTTGAGCGCAGGCTAAGAGCAACTTCAACGGGCGTCCAATCACTATTGATGACCGGCTGATCGAGCGGATCTATGATGAACTTTTTTTCGTGATTAAAAGAACTTTGATTGATTTTAAGTCATTGAAAATAAAGGTAAAAAAGCCGTGATAGAGCGTTTCGATAATGTGGTCATAAATAGCGATTAGACAATAATTAAACGACATTCATATGCTTTCTCCGCAAATCGAACAATGACCTGAATCAGGTCGAAGCCTGTGTGCATTGTCACGGAGAAGTACCATGTCTCAAGTCGACCGCTACAAACCCTATAAAGGTGCCGCCGCTGGTTGGGGTGCGCTGATCGCTGTTACCAAAAACTGGCTGGGCAGTGAAAACGCGCTGAAGAACATTCGCGCCATGCTCAAGACCAACCAGAATGGCGGGTTCGACTGCCCCGGTTGCGCCTGGGGCGAGTCGCCGGAAAACGGCATGGTCAAGTTCTGCGAGAACGGCGCCAAGGCGGTTAACTGGGAAGCCACGGGGCGTTTGGTCGACCCGGCCTTCTTCAACAAATACAGCGTCTCGGCGCTGGCCGAGCAGAGCGATTACTGGCTGGAGTATCAGGGCCGCCTGACCCACCCGATGCGTTATGACGCGGCCACCGACCGTTACGTGGAAACCACCTGGGACGAAGCGTTCGCGACGATTGCCCGGCACCTCAATGCGCTGGAATCGCCGGATCAGGCCGAGTTCTACACCTCGGGCCGGGCCAGCAACGAGGCCGCCTATCTCTATCAACTGTTCGTCCGGGCCTACGGCACCAACAACTTCCCGGACTGCTCGAACATGTGCCACGAAGCCAGCGCGGTGAGCATGATCGAAAGCCTTGGCGTGGGCAAAGGCACCGTGGTGTTTGACGACCTGGAACATGCCGACGCGATCTTCGTCATCGGCCAGAACCCCGGCACCAACCACCCGCGGATGCTTGAACCCTTGCGCGAAGCGGTCAAGCGCGGTGCGCAGGTGATCTGCATCAACCCGCTCAAGGAGCGTGGTCTGGAGCGCTTCCAGCATCCACAGCACCCGATCGAAATGCTGCTGAACGGCTCCGAGCCCACCAACACCGCGTACTTCCGCCCGGCACTGGGCGGTGACATGGCGGTCATGCGCGGCATGGTCAAGTTCCTGTTGCAGTGGGAGCGCGAAGCTCAGGTCAGCGGCGGCGAGCCGGTGTTCGACCATGCGTTCATCGCCGAACACACCTCGGGAATGGGTACCTACCTGGGCGAAGTCGACGCCACCAGTTGGGAGCACATCGAGCAGCAGTCGGGCATGACTCTGGCTGACATCGAACTCGCCGCCCGCATGTACGCCCGGTCCAAGCGGGTGATCATGTGCTGGGCGATGGGCCTGACCCAGCACACGCATTCGGTGCCGACGCTGCAGGAAGTCATCAACCTGATGCTGCTGCGTGGCAACGTCGGCCGCCCCGGCGCGGGGCTGTCGCCGGTGCGGGGTCACAGTAACGTGCAGGGCGACCGCACCATGGGCATCAACGAACTGGCGCCTGCGGATTTGCTCGATGCCCTGGAAAAACGCTTCTCCTTCAAGCCGCCGCGCGAGCATGGTCACAACACCGTGATGGCGATCGGCGCGATGGAGCAGGGGCGTTCGAAAGTGTTTATCGCCCTGGGCGGCAACTTCGCCCAGGCCACCCCCGACACGCCGCGCACCCACGCCGCGTTGCGCAAATGCGACCTCACCGTGCACATCGCCACCAAGCTCAACCGCAGCCATCTGGTCACCGGCCGTGAAGCGCTGATCCTGCCGTGCCTGGGTCGCACCGACATCGACATTCAGGCCGAAGGGCCGCAAGGCGTCACCGTGGAAGACACCTTCAGCATGATCCATATCTCCCACGGGCAACTGAAGCCGAAGTCAAAACACCTGCGCTCGGAGCCTGCGATCATTGCCGGCATCGCCGCCGCGACCCTGGGCAAGCACCCGATCGACTGGAACTGGGCCATCGGCGACTACGGCCGCATCCGCAACATGATTGCCGACACCATTCCCGGCTTCGAGGACTTCAACCGGCGCTTGCTGCATCCGGGCGGTTTCCACATGCCCAATGATGCGGCCAAGCGCATCTGGAAAACCGCCAGCGGCAAGGCCCAGTTCACCCCGAGCGTGTTGCCGGAGCACCTGATCAGCGAGGGCGTGCGCAACCTGGCGGTCAAGCCGCACCTGATCCTGCAGACCATGCGCTCCCACGATCAGTACAACACCACGCTGTACGGCCTGGATGACCGCTATCGCGGGGTGTACGGCATGCGCGACGTAGTGTTCGCCAACGAGCAGGACATTCGCCGCCTGGGTTTCGAGCCGGGGCAGAAGGTCGACCTGGTGGCGCTGTGGGACGACGAACGCGAGCGTCGGGTCAGCGGTTTCACCCTGATCGCCTACGACATTCCTGCCGGTCAGGCGGCGGCGTACTACCCCGAGACCAACCCGCTGGTGCCGCTGGAAAGTTACGGTGACCGCACCTTCACCCCGACTTCCAAGTTCATCGCCATCCGGCTGGAACAGGCGAAGGCCAGCAACCTGATTTCGACTTCCGCCGCCTGACACCGGGGGCGGCCCGATGCCGCTCGCGTAACCCTTTCGACTTGTGTTGGCTGCAGGCCCCCCGGCCTGACGGTGGCCCGGCCGTGTGCCGCCGTTTTTCAGCCGCAATGAGGATATCGACATGTTTAACCTGGAGGCACTGGACCTGGCGCGCATGCAATTCGCGTTCACGGTTTCGTTCCACATCATCTTCCCTGCCATCACCATCGGACTGGCCAGTTTCCTGGCGGTGCTCGAAGGGCTTTGGCTGAAGACCCACAACGACACCTACCGCGATCTCTACCATTTCTGGTCGAAGATCTTCGCCGTCAACTTCGGCATGGGCGTGGTCTCGGGGCTGGTCATGGCCTACGAGTTCGGCACCAACTGGAGCCGCTTCTCCGATTTCGCCGGCAGCATCACCGGGCCCTTGCTGACCTATGAAGTGCTCACGGCGTTCTTCCTCGAGGCCGGTTTCCTCGGGGTCATGCTGTTCGGCTGGAACCGGGTAGGGCGCGGCTTGCACTTCTTCTCGACGGTCATGGTCGCTATCGGCACGCTTATTTCGACCTTCTGGATTCTCGCCTCCAACAGCTGGATGCAAACGCCCCAGGGCTTCGAGATCGTCGACGGTCGGGTGATGCCGCTGGACTGGCTGGCCATCGTGTTCAACCCGTCGTTCCCGTACCGCCTTGCGCACATGGCGATTGCCGCGTTCGTGGCCACCGCCTTCTTTGTCGGCTCGTCGGCGGCGTGGCACCTGCTGCGCGGCAACGACACCAAACAGGTGCGCAAGATGCTGTCGATGGCGTTGTGGATGGCCTTGATCGTCGCGCCGATCCAGGCGGTGGTCGGTGACGCCCACGGCTTGAACACCCTGGAACATCAACCGGCGAAGATCGCGGCCATCGAAGGGCACTGGGAAAACAACGGCAATGAAGCGACGCCGCTGGTGCTGTTCGGCATCCCCGACATGCAGGCCGAGAAGACCAAATATGCCATCGAGATTCCGTACCTCGGCAGCCTGATCCTGACCCACAGCCTCGACAAGCAGATCCCGGCGCTCAAAAGCTTCCCGAAAGAGGACCGGCCGAATGCGACGGTGGTCTTCTGGAGTTTCCGCGTCATGGCCGGGCTGGGCATGTTGATGGTGCTGGCTGGCGTGCTCGGCCTGGCCCTGCGCCGCAGCGGCGCCATCTACCGCAATCGCTGGTTCCTGCGCCTGATGTTGTGGATGGGGCCAAGTGGCCTGATCGCCATGCTGGCCGGGTGGATCACCACCGAAGTCGGGCGCCAGCCGTGGGTGGTGTATGGCCTGCTGCGCACCACCGATGCCGCGTCGAATCACAGTGTCGCGCAGTTGAGCATCTCGCTGGCGCTGTTCGTGGTGATCTATTTCTCGGTGTTCACGGTGGGCATCGGCTACATGATGAAACTGGTCGGCAAAGGGCCGCAGCCGCATCACGGGCATGCCGTCGACGGGCATTCCGATCAGGTCATCACACCGCGCCGGCCGCTGTCCGCCGACGCTGAAATCCTCGAAACCGACGCCCGCGTCAATTGAAGGAAGGGAGTTGAGTCATGGGTATTCAAGGTATCGATTTATCGCTGATCTGGGGCGTGATCATCGCCTTCGGCGTGATGATGTACGTGATCATGGACGGCTTCGACCTGGGGTTGGGCATTCTGTTTCCGCTGATCCCGGATGCGAAGGAGCGCGATGTGATGATGAACACCGTGGCACCGGTCTGGGACGGTAACGAGACCTGGCTGGTACTGGGCGGCGCGGCGTTGTATGGCGCATTCCCGCTGGCCTATTCGGTGATTCTGGAGGCGTTGTACCTGCCGCTGATCCTGATGTTGTGCGGCTTGATCTTCCGCGGTGTGGCGTTCGAGTTCCGTTTCAAGGCCAGCCCTGAAAAGCGGCATGTCTGGGACATGGCGTTCATCGGCGGTTCGCTGCTGGCGACCTTCTCCCAGGGCGTGGTGATTGGTACTTACATTGCCGGCATCCCGGTGGTCGACCGCCAGTTCGCCGGTGGTTCGCTGGACTGGCTGGCACCGTTTCCGTTGTTCTGCGGAGTCGGTCTGATCGTCGCTTATGCGCTGCTCGGCAGCACCTGGTTGCTGGTCAAGACCGAAGGCATGCTCGAATCGCGCATGCGCCTGTTCACCCGGCCCCTGGCCTGGCTGCTGTTGGCGGTAATCGGCGTGATCTGCGTGTGGACGCCGATCCTGCATCCGGAAATCGCCACCCGCTGGTTCGCCCATGCGCACCTGGCGGTGTTCGGTGGCCTGGCGATACTGGCCTTGCTGGCGATGTTCGGCTTGCTCAAGACCCTGCGCCAACGCCACACCCATTGGCCGTTCGCCTTCACCCTGATGCTGGTGTTCCTGGGCTACATCGGCCTGGCATTCAGCATCTGGCCGAACATCGTGCCGCCGTCGATCAGCCTGTGGGCAGCGGCGTCACCGCCGACCAGCCAGTTGTTCATCCTGATCGGGGCGCTGTTCATTCTGCCGATCATTCTGATGTACACGGTCTGGAGCTACTACGTGTTCCGCGGCAAAGTGAGGATTGGCGATGGCTACCATTGATACGAATCAAACGGCACCCGCGCGCTGGTGCAAGCGCCTGGGATGGCTGGTGGTAATCTGGCTGGGCAGCGTGGTTGCCTTGGGTGTGGCGGCGGGGGCATTGCGGATGTTGATGCATGCGGCCGGGATGAGTAGCCACTGAGGCTCACTGCGAAAAATGAAACCCGGAGCCCATGACAGGGCTTCGGGTTCTTTGTTGGATAAGCGGTGTGATTTTCTCCAAAACGGACTTGATTCTTTAGTCTTTTTCAATGGCTCTCTATGAAGTAGGCTGAAACCCTGAGTGCGATCAGGGAAAAAAACAAAACGAACAAAATAATCACCGGAATTATCAAAAGGTTCTTGTAGTGCCTTGGAAGGCCTTTCACTTCGCTGGCATCAATAACGCCCCTTCGAGCGCTGAGCGCGGGCATCATCAATACCATGGCAATAGCGCCACCGCGCATGACCTTGCCGACCAGGCCGCCAGCCGAAAATGCGTCTTTGGTGGTTTTTACAAAAGAGCAATTGGGTAGACGTTCTTCGATTGCGTCAACGTATTTGTGTGCGATGAAGGCGACAGCGAAACAAGTCAGTATCATCGGCACCAGTATCAATCCGGCAATCAAACCTATTGGGATGCTTGTCATTTTGTCACCTCGCCGTAAAGAAACTCGCCAAATTGCTCACCGGCCCATTTTCCTGTTTCCCCTCCTGCCCATCCACCAGCGGCACCTCCAACCACACCACAGACCAGCGCACCAGGGCCTGTTGTAATGCCTAATACCAATACGCAACCGCCAGTGACCGCAATGCCACCGAGATACCCGCCAGCACTCGCTCCACCCAAACTGCCCACTAACGAGCTTCCTTCAACATACTTTGCTTTCCTGCACTGTTCTTCGCGGCCCACCGTACAAGCTTTATGAATCGACAGCCCGGTAGAGCCTACTTCAAGCGCAGTACCAATATAGGTTCCTCTTTTGATCCATTTGGCCGCGTTTGCGACACCAGACACCTTGTCAGCGTAACCCGCGATTTCTCCGTTATGTATATAGCTGTTCGTTGAAAGACCGAGAAGTCTTTTGATTGAGCCTTCATTGCGCAGACCTGATCCGAATGACGCTATGTTGCCAAGCTGCTTCTCAAGCTTCATGAATAGCGTTGTTCTTTTTGTATAGAAGGCGTCACGGTTTGTCATCGTGCCAGAGCCCGCATGTTCCCGATAAAGCTTTTCAATGTCCTGAAGCGTAGCTTTAACGGATTCGAGATGTTTGCTCCAGCCATCACTCGTGGCGCCAATCCCCATAGATGTAAAGGAGATCATTTGTTGCAGGAGTTCGAAATTTTCCAGGAAAAAGTCGTCAGCCCCCGCGCCGTTGGCCAGTAAAGCAGTGTGCACCTCGCTGGCTTTGGCCATCAGGTAGGCTTCCTGGCTGGTACAGGATGGGGTGGAGGAGTCGCCAACGATGACAAGCTCACCCGCGAGGACAATGCTGCCTGCGATATGGGCGTTGAGGATATTGAACTTGGCCTTTGAGTTTCCAGAAAGCGCAGTATTCGCTTTAAGGGAGTCAAAAGTCTGTGTTCTGGAATTGATGAACGATCGAGCTTCGGCCATGTCCTTGCCTCACGAATATTTCTTATTGCCGATTCGGTCCCATCCTCCGGTCACGTTGCCGCCAGCTGCGCCATCGCTGCGTTTCTGCTGAATGTACGTGGTTTTTATGCGGCCGTAGTTGAGCTGTACTATTTCAATGGGCACCCCGGAGCTCGCACTTTGGGCGTAGTCAGCGATGATGACTTCTTCCAGCACAACTTCGTAATACTTGATTTTGTCTGTGCCTGCCCGGCAGAGCACGAGCTTCACTTCTTTGAGATGCTGGCCTGCACAACTGGCTTCCATCAGTTTGCAACTGGCGCTGTCCAGGTATTTTGTGAAGGTGAAATTGGTCAAGGTAGTGCGACCGGATGACGCGCCGCCTGATGAGCTGGCGGTTGCGGAGGTGCTTTGATTGACGCCGAAGTTATAGCCGATGATTTCAATCCACTTGCTGTATTTCTCATCCAGCGCTTCACCAGGAATCTCAGCGATCTGAATATAACCGTCAAAAGCCATGTGTACCTCTCCTTGGTAGTCAGTCGTACAGATGAAAAATCTGACGATGAGCGGATATGACAGCTATTTTTTGTGACGGTTCCGCAGGGTGGGAAGTAGGGATCAAACCTACTAACCGCATCAGATGATCCGGTCCAGGTACGTTCTTTTCCTGAGGGCCGATAAAGCACTGCTCATCATCGCCCTCCTCGAGTTCACGCCCGATACCGTACAATTTGAAAACTCCGCAATAGCGGGGCTGTAGGTGGCCAGGGATCAATATGACTTTGCATAAAGTGCCCACATGTTCGTTTTTCGGCCGGTGAATAAACAGGTCGCGAAGATTCCAGGTTGTTTTAGCGGAATACAGCGAACGGTTACTCCAAGCTCTCCGATGGCTTGTTCAACTTTATTGTCTTCGCTGAAGGGGGCGAGAACAAAGGCGCTAAGTTTTGTGTTCTGTTTGAAGCGCTTTTTGAATTCGTCCAGAGTAGTGATCGTTGTGGTGTTGTCGGACAATTTCTTTTGTGCCGCCTCTAACATGTCTTTTTGAAGGGTGGTCAGTGTTTTCGAGATGTTATTAACGAAATTTTCAGTGTCAAGTTTCAGAAGGTTTTTGCAGTTGTTTCGACAGGAATAGGACACCACATTTTGCTCCAGTTCCTTTATGCCAATCTCGATCCGGACAGGGACGCCACGCTTGATGTGGTACCACTTTTTTTCGCCACTGTTCATGTCCCGCCAATCAACACTGGCCCGAAGGTTTTGCCCTTTCAGTTTTTTCCGACAAATTTGCTTTTGCAGTTTTTTGCAGTAGTCATGAATGGCATCTGCATTCTGTTCGTTGCGCACGATCGGGATAATGACGACCTGCGTCGGTGCCACGAGGGGCGGGAGTACTAGTCCATCATCGTCACCATGGGCCATGATCATCGCGCCGATCAGTCGCGTGGATACTCCCCAAGACGTGGTCCATGCCAGTTCTTTTATCCCTTCTTTGTTCACGAAGCGGATGTCTGAACTCTGTGCGAAGTTCTGGCCTAAAAAATGAGAAGTACCTGCTTGCAGGGCCTTGCCGTCTTGCATCATCGCTTCAATGGTGTAGGTGCTGACGGCGCCCGGAAAACGTTCCCAAGAGCACTTTTCGCCCTTGATTACTGGTATGGCCAGGTGCTCGGTAGTAAAGCGCTCATAGATATCCAACATCTTTAGCGTTTCGACCAAGGCCTCATCATGAGTTGCGTGAACGGTGTGACCTTCCTGCCATAGGAACTCCGATGAGCGCAGGAAAATCCGGGGACGCATTTCCCAGCGCAGTACGTTCGCCCATTGATTGATAAGCAAAGGCAGATCCCGATAGCTTTGTACCCATCGTGAAAAGGATGCACCGATGACCGTTTCACTGGTGGGCCTGATGATCAACGGTTCTTCTAGTGTTCCAGCGGGAGTAAGCGCTCCATCCGTTGATTTTTCGAGGCGGTGATGAGTTACAACTGCGCACTCTTTGGCAAAGCCTTCAACATGCTCGGCTTCTTTTTGAAGAAAGGATAATGGAATCAAAAGTGGAAAATATGCGTTTGAATGTCCTGTGTCTTTGATTTTCTTATCAAGTTCTCGTTGAATTTGCTCCCATATGCCATACCCCCAAGGACGGATAACCATGCAACCTCGAACTGGAGAGTTCTCAGCCATTTCCGACTGGGTAATCACTTGTTGATACCAGTCAGAAAAGTTTTCATTTCTTGTAGGTGATATTGCGTTTTTCATAGGACCCTTGCTTTGAAGTCGAAATTGTTATTCGAAATGGTGTCGTAAGGGGTAGGTATATTTATTGAGCTTTGAAATTTCAAGACTTCATGTGTGGTTTTTCATATTTCAGAAATTTCCTTCAGAAGGATCTTTCTTTTTGTAAAGTTACTCCGCTCTTCGACGTGTTCGTCGACCACAAATAGCCCCCAATGCAATCGCTTCGGGGGCTATGGCACTCACTGAGCCCCAAACATCGCCGTCCAGTAAATCCCCGCATCGCTCTTCGGATCGGTCGCATACGCCGCGCCCAGTTCGCGGAACTGCGGGTTCATCAGGTTGGCGCAGTGGCCAGGGCTGACCAGCCAGCCTTCGACCACCTTGCGGACGCTGTCCTGCCCGGCGGCGATGTTTTCGCCGATCTGCTGGAAGTTGTAGCCGGCCAGTTCTGCGCGGTCGCCCGGGGTGCGGCCATCGCGGTCCTTGTGATCGAAGTAGTTGTTGTTGGCCATGGAGCGCGAGTTGCCTTCGGCGGCGGTGGCCAGCGTGGCGTTCCAGGCCAGCGGCGCGGTCGCATTGAAAGACTGGGTGCCGCATTGACGCGGCTTGGCCCGTGCGGCGTTGAGTTCGATGAGCAGCTTCTGGCCCTCGGTCTGCCAGTCGCCCAAGTGTGAACTCAGCAGTGGCCGCGCCACGACGATGCGCCACTGATTGTCCTGGCGGCTGACGCCGACATCGACGAATTGCGGGTCGAGGACGATCTGGCAAAAACTCTCCTGGATCGCCTTCATCGCCGAGGCGGCATCGCGAGGCCCGGACAGGCTGATGGCTTGCACATTCTTCATGGGATAACCCGCAGTGGCCATGGCCTGCTGCAGATTACCGATGCTCGAGGCGGTCAGCACCAGGCGTGGGTCGGCCGACAGCGGCGGAAGCTCCGATGAAACCTGGCCGGCGCAGCGCTGCAGTTGGCTGCGGTAGACGTTGATCGATTCGATCAATTGCGCTTCGTCGGCCGCCAAGGCGTTGGCGGCGAATACCAGGCCCAGTGACACACCGACCAAACGCATTGCGGATGAAATGAAACCCATGAAAATCCCCCTTGAGCAGATTGCGCCCATGATGCGCGAAGTTGGCCGATCTAAGACAACGGATTTATCCAGAGTGTAGTGGGGTGGGCGAAATCATTTCACTACTAGACTGAATCGAACCACTCACCGAGTGACACCGACCATGCGCCTCGACTGGATCGCCACCTGCCTCGCTCTCACGTTGCTTGCCGGCCCGGTGTCCGCTACGGATCAAGCGCAAAAGCAGCAAGCGGCCGAGAACAAGGCCGAGGTGCTGGAACAGAAAGCCGCCGAGAATAAAAGCCCCGCAGCGGCGCCCAAGGCCGAAGCCATTACCCCGTCCGAAGTCCAGGCCGTCGACCCGGCGGGTGCCGCGCCGCTGGACGATGCGATCACGTGCCTGGCCCGGTCCATTTACTGGGAAGCCAAGGGCAAGGACGCCGCTGACATGGAAGCGGTGGCCAATGTGGTCATGAATCGCCTGGGCCACGAAGGCTTTCCGGACACGGTGTGCAAAGTGGTCAAGCAGGGTTCGGAGACCAGGAGTTGCCAGTTTTCCTGGTGGTGCGACGGCAAATCCGATTCGGTCCAGGAAGAGGTGCCTTACGCGATGGCCAAGGAAATCGCGCGCAAGGCCCTGAACAAGGAACTGCCGGACCGCACCCAGGGTGCCCTTTATTTCCATGATCGTACCGTCAAGCCGGATTGGGCCAGGGAATACATCAGGACCGTGGATATCGGCTTGTTCCGTTTTTACAAACCTCATGACGGATCGGCCAGGTAATAGCGGCTTTTTCGGCCAAATATTTTTTTTTTGCTGTGGTTGTGCGAGGTGTTATCGAAACTGAAATGTTTCTGTTTTATAAGCTTCATAACGAAACCGTGCGCGAATGACGCGATAAGCAGGAACTACACATGAAGCTGACGAGGGTCTGGATCAGTAATCTCGCGCCGATCACGGCGCATTCGCTGGCGTACGCTCTATGACCGTCCTGGTCACCGGTGCGGCCGGTTTCATCGGTTTTCATACGGTCCAGCGCTTGTGCCGCGAGGGGCAGGAGGTCGTCGGTATCGACAACCTCAACGACTACTACGACGTGGAACTCAAGCAGGCACGCCTCAAGGTGCTGGAGACTTTGCCGGGTTTTCGCTTC
Source organism: Pseudomonas sp. GL-R-26 (assembly GCF_019947365.1). NCBI lineage: Bacteria > Pseudomonadati > Pseudomonadota > Gammaproteobacteria > Pseudomonadales > Pseudomonadaceae > Pseudomonas > Pseudomonas sp. GL-R-26. Next base: position 19,673 of record NZ_JAGYGI010000009.1, read on the forward strand.
CGGAAAATGGACATCGTCGATAAACCGGCCCTGATGAGCCTGTTTCGAGAACACGCTTTTACCGAGGTGGTGCACCTGGCTGCTCAGGCCGGGGTGCGTTACTCGCTGGACAACCCGGATGTCTATGGGCAATCGAACCTGGTGGGTTTCCTCAATGTGCTCGAAGCCTGTCGACACCATCGCCCCGAGCACCTGATCTACGCCTCGAGCAGCTCGGTGTACGGTACCAACAGCAAGATGCCGTTCAGTGTCGAGGATCCTGTCGAACATCCCGTTTCGTTGTACGCCGCCACCAAGCGCTCCAATGAACTGCTGGCCGAAAGTTATTGCCATTTGTATGGCTTGAAAGCCAGTGGCCTGCGCTTTTTTACCGTCTACGGTCCGTGGGGCCGCCCGGACATGGCGCTGTTCAAGTTCACCGACGCCATCCTCAAAGACCGGCCCATCGATATTTACAACCAGGGGCAGATGTCCCGCGACTTTACCTACGTCGACGACATTGTCGAAGGTATCGCACGACTACGCCCAAAGCCACCGGTGCCGGAAGGCTCCGCCGCCGGTGTAAACAGGCTCTTCAACATCGGGCGTGGCATGCCGGTGGCGTTGCTGGATTTCGTCGAGTGCCTGGAATCAGCCCTGGATCTGCAAGCCAGGCGCAATTATCTGCCGATGCAGGCCGGTGACGTGGTCAAGACCTGGGCCGATGTCTCGGCACTGGCCGAGTGGGTGGGCTTCAGCCCGCAGGTGACGCTCGAAACTGGTGTAAGAGAATTTGTGAAGTGGTATCGGCAGTTCTATCAGATTTGAAGCGTTCGCCTCTGATCTCGAAAAATCAAAAAGGGCGAGAGAGACCCATGAGCCAAGACATTTTTGTATCCGTACTGATTCCCGCCAAAAACGAAGCGAACAACCTCAAGCCGTTGCTTGAGGAAATCCGCGTCGCATTGGCCGCTGAATCGTACGAAATCATCGTGGTCGACGATGGCAGCACTGATTCGACCCTGCAGGAACTGCGGCAGATTCGCCAAAACGGCTTGAACACCTTGCGTATCCTGCATCACGAGCGATCGCTGGGGCAGAGCACCTCGCTGTACCACGCGGCCCGTGAGGCTCGCGGGCAGTGGCTGGCGACCCTCGATGGCGACGGCCAGAACGACCCGGCGGACATTCCCGGCATGCTGGCGCTGGTGCGCGGCGAACCGGGCAAGGTCGATGTGCAACTGGTCGCCGGGCACCGGGTCAATCGCCGCGACACCGCGAGCAAACGCTACGCCTCGCGGTTCGCCAACAACCTGCGCCGGCGCCTGCTCAAGGACGCCACCCCGGACACCGGTTGCGGCCTGAAGTTGATCGAGCGCGCGGCGTTCTTGCGCCTGCCGTACTTCGACCACATGCATCGCTACATTCCGGCGCTGATCCAGCGCCATAACGGGCGCATGATCGTGCACCCGGTCAACCACCGGCCGCGCACGGCCGGGGTCTCGAAATACGGCAACATCGACCGCGCGCTGGTCGGCATTCTCGATTTGATCGGTGTCTGGTGGCTGATCAAGCGCACGCGCCTGAATACTCACGCCCAGGAGCTCGAAGGATGATGTTGTCTCGTGAAACCCTGTGGCTGCTGGTCGGCTTTGCCGGGCAGGTTGCCTTTACCGGGCGGTTTGTCTTGCAGTGGTTGTACAGCGAGTACAAGAAACGCAGCGTGATCCCGACCAACTTCTGGTACCTGAGCATCGTCGGCAGCACCTTGTTGCTTGCCTACGCCATCTACCGCCAGGACCCGGTGTTCATCGCCGGGCAGGCCTTTGGCTCCATCGTCTATTTCCGCAACCTGCAATTGATTGCCAAAAGCAGAAGCGTAAAGGAATAAGTAATGCGTAGATCGTTGTCGCCCAGGGTCGAGTGCCTGGGCCTGATGCTGCTTGCCCTGTTGCTGATCGGCGCGGGCATGGGCCTGCGCCAGGCACAGAATGTGGACGAAGAGCGTTTCCTCGGCGTCGCACTGGAGATGCTGCAGAACGGCTCGTGGCTGATCCCGCACCGGGCCGCCGAAATCTATGGCGACAAGCCGCCGATTTTCATGTGGACGGTGGCGTTCTTCACCTGGTTGACCGGCAAGCCCAACATCGCCCTGTATATCCCGGGGCTGTTTTCGGCGGTGACGGTCACGGCGATGGTCTATGACCTGGGCCGTCGCCTGTGGACCCAGCGTACCGGGCGCAACGCCGCGTTGTTGTACCTGGCGACCTACCAGACCTACAGCATTTTGCGCACCGGGCAGATCGACAGCCTTTTGATTCTGTTCACCTCCCTGGGCCTGTACGGTCTGGCGCGGCACCTGCTGCTGGGACCTGCGTGGCGCTGGTTTTACGCGGGTTGTGCGGCCATGGGCATTGGCGTGATCACCAAAGGCGTGGGTTTCCTGCCGGCGCTGTTGCTGATTCCTTACGCCTATGCGGTGCGCAAAGGCTGGCCCGGCGTGGTGGCCATGCCCGGCGAGGCGCGCAAGTGGTTGCTCGGGTTTGCGCTGATGCTTGGCGCCATCGCGATCTGGCTGTTGCCCCTGGCCTTGTCCATCATCGTCAATGGCAGCGCCGACGAAGTGGCTTATGCGCGGGAGATCCTCCTGCACCAGACCGCAGGCCGCTATGCCGCTGCGTGGCATCACCGCGAACCGTTCTGGTATTTCTTCACCAACGTGATTCCGCAGTACTGGCTGCCGTTGGTGCTGGTGCTGCCATGGCTGGTGCCGGCCTGGCGCCGGCAGTTGCAAAAACGAGATGGCCGGGTGTTGGTCTTGCTCGGTTGGGTGGTGCTGGTGGTGCTGTTTTTCTGCATCAGCACGGGCAAGCGCAAGTTGTACATCTACCCGGCGCTGCCTGGTCTGGTGCTGGTCGCCGCGCCGTTGATCCCGTGGCTGCTCAAGCGCTGGTTCAAACGCCACCCGCGTTTGCGCCGGGTGTTCCCGGCACTGGTAGCGACCTGGTTCGCGCTGTGGTTCGCCCGTGGTTTCATCGAACCGCTCAAGGAAGGCACCAACATTGATCAGGTGCTCATGGCGCAGGCTGCGACCATGACCCAAGGCGCCGATCTGGTGCTGGTCAGTTGGGAGGAAGGGCACTGGTTGTTTGCCCGTCAACCGATCGTGCATTTCGGCATGGATTACTCCTCCATCGAGAAGGCTGCGCAGTATCTGCGCGAACACCCCAAGGCCTACGCTTTGGTGCCGGATGACGTACTGAACCAGTGCTTCAAACCCGAAACGGCCCGTGAACTGGGGGAAAACTCCCGGGCGAACTGGTCGATCGTGGGCGCGGATGCCGACAACGGCAAATGCCTGCCGCAAGAGGCCGGCAAAGCCTATCGGTTCACCTGGAATGACCCGCATATGCCAGCACCGCCGGCGCAGGTGGCTAATCCCTGAGGGCAAAAAAAGGGCCGCTTGAACAAGCGGCCCTTTCTCTTCGTTCGTCGCCTGTCACTGACTGGCATCCAGCACCACGCGGTAGCGTGCCTTGCCGCTGCGCAAATGATCGATGGCTTCATTGATCCGGCTCATGGGAAACATCTCGACCTGCGGCAGGATCTGATGGCGGGCGCAGAACTCCAGCATCATCGCGGTGTTGGCCGGTGAGCCGACCGGCGAGGCGGACAAGACTTTTTGCTGGGGAATCAGGTTGAATACGTGCACCGGTATGGCATCGGGCACGACGCCGACAAAGTGCAGGCGACCCTTGCCGCGCAGGGTGGCGAGCATGGCGGTCCAGTCGAGGTTGGCGTTGGCGGTGACCAGGAGAAAGTCCAGGGTGCCGGCAATGGCATTGAGCGCATCGGTATCGGTCGAGGCGACCACCTTGTGCGCGCCCAGGCGCTTGGCTTCGTCCTGCTTGCTCAGCGATGAGGTGAACGCCGTGACTTCGCAGCCCCAGGCGTTGAGGAAGCGTAGCGCCAGGTGACCGAGGCCGCCGATACCCACCACGCCGACCCGGTCGGTGGGCTTGATGCCGAATTCCACCAGCGGGTTGAACACGGTCGAACCGGCACAGAACAACGGCCCGGCCATCGCCGGATCGAGCCCGGTCGGGATCGGCAGGGCCCAGGCCCAGTGCGAACGAATGCGGTCGGCAAAACCTCCGTTGCTGCCGATGATGGTCGGTTGCACGGTGCGACACAGGTTATGCGAGCCTTCGATGCACGATGTGCAATGCATGCAGCTGCCCTTGTACCAACCGATGCCCACCCGTTGCCCCATTTCCAGGCCGCGAACCTGGTCGCCCAACCGCACGATACGGCCGACCACCTCGTGGCCGGGAATGAACGGGTAGTGGCTGATGCCCCAGTCGTTGTCGATCAGCGACTGGTCGGAGTGGCAGACGCCGCAATATTCCACGGCGACTTCCACCTCATCGCTTCCCAACGGGCCGGGATCGTAGCTAAAGGGTTCCAGTGGTGCGCCCGCTGCGGTGGCGGCCCAGCCGGTAAAGGTGGTGAGTTCGCTGCTGTCGCTCATGGGATACCTCCAGATCAGAAGTCAGGGGTCTTGGCCGCTTTGGTGCAGCGGCGGAGCGAGGAAAGTGTAGCGGGTCATGGGCGTTCCATTGGGTGCGCGCCTGGAGACTGTTGGTTTCGGTGTTACCTCAGATCTGCAGATCGATCACGAAGGCATCATCGAAATCAGGATTTTCATTGATGCCATTCTTGGCATAGCCCCGTGGGTTGCAGACCACGCGGGTGTTGCCCACCCGATAATCAAAGCTGCCATGGGTGTGGCCATGCAGCCACAGTGCCGGCTGCCAGTCTTTGATCCGCGCTTCGAGGTCCGAGACAAAACTTGAGTTGATTGGCGAACCGGCAAAGGTCGGGCTGATGCTCGACCGCGTCGGGGCGAAATGGGAGACCACCACCGTAGGCGTGCTGCTGTCGCGGGTGAAGCAGTCTTGCAGCCAGGCGACCGTCTGCAGAAACACCAGCTGGGAAATGGCCGGCGTGAACAGGTCAGGGAAATCGGGGGCGATTTTGATGTGGCTGAAGTCACGGATCAGCTGGGTCGCCAGATCGATGCCCAGCGCCCGATCATCCGGGCTGTCGAGCAGGCGATAGTCAGACCACAAGGTGCAACCGAGAAAGCGCACGCCGTCGTGGACGTACTCCGAACGTTCCAGAATGTGGATCTGCGTGCCTTGCGCCAGGCTGTTCAATTGCTCGTAGGTGGAGACCAGGTCACTGCCATAAAACTCGTGATTACCCGCCACGTACAACAACGGAACCGGGCAGGCTCTGGCCCACTCGATGGCCTTGGGCGGCCGGGCGATGTCCCCGGCGAGCACGACAATATCGGCATCCACGGCGGGAAAGGGGATCGCGTTGACGGACAGGTGCATGTCGGACAGCAAGGCGATGCGCATGGATCAACTCCGGCGTGTGTTGAAGGGCAAGTCATTCAAGTTACGCGTTGATAACCCGTTGCCACAAGCCTGCTGGTCAGCAAAACAAATGTGGGAACGGGTGTACGCCGATGCGGTGCTCACAGCCGGTACATATCCGTTTCTTCGGTAACGGCGGTTATTGGTTCCGCTCTTACAGCGGGTCACTTTGGAAGAGCGCCAAAGTAACCAAAACGCTTTGCCCCTGACGTTCGGTGCCTCGCTGTGGCTCGGCATGCCCTCGCTCCGGTCCTGCTCCGTGGGCCCGCCGCCATCGGCCATCCATGGCCGGGGGCGGCTAACCCGGCATCCATGCCGGGTTGCCCACTGCGCAGAACCTGCGCTCGGCCTCACGAGGGGGCGTACACCGCAAAAGCAAAAGCAAAAGCAAAAGCGAGGCGGCCGGCCTGCTCGCGATGAGGTTGACCTGTTTACTTCAAATACCACCCCCACGGCTGGTCGCTGACGTACTCGGTCACCTGCTTGACCTCAAGATAATTGTGCAACCCCCATTGCCCCAGCTCCCGGCCAATGCCGCTGTGTTTCATCCCGCCCCAGGGTGCTTCGACGAAGGTCGGTTGCGAGCAGTTGACCCAGACGATGCCGGCGCGCAGCTGGTTGGCGACCCGGGCGGTGCGCTGCAAGTCGGCGCTCATCACGGCGGCGGCGAGGCCAAAGCGGCTGGCGTTGGCCATTTGCACCGCTTGCTCTTCGGTCTTGAAACGCTTGATGCACAGCACCGGGCCGAACACTTCTTCGCGCCACAGAATGCTGCTGTGCCCCGGCTCGTCGAAGATCGCCGGTTCGACGAAATAACCCTCGGCCAGATGCGCCGGTCGCCGTCCGCCGGTGAGCAAACGGGCACCGCTGGCCAGGCCCTGGTCGATGAAACTGAGCACCTTGTCGTACTGGCCCTGGCTGACCAGCGGCCCGAGCAGCACGCCGGGCTGCATGCCCGGGCCAATGCTGATCTTGCGGGTTTCCTCCACCAGCCGTTCGATCAGGCGCGGGGCGATGCTTTCCTGCACCAGCAGGCGTGACGTGGCGCTGCACACCTGGCCCTGGTTCCAGAAGATCCCGAATAGAATCCACTCCACGGCGGCTTCGACATCGGCGTCGTCGAACACGATGAACGCAGACTTGCCGCCCAGTTCCAGGCTGATGTTCTTGATGTCCCGTGCCGCCGCCGACATGATTTTTGCGCCGGTGGGCACGCTGCCGGTGAAGGCCAGTTTGTCCACGCCCGGGTGTTCGGTGAGGGGGCTGCCGGCGTCGGCGCCGAGGCCGGTGACCAGGTTCAACACCCCGGCGGGCAAACCGATACGATCCGCGGCGGCCGCCAGTTCCAGGGCGGTCAGCGGCGTCAATTCGGACGGTTTCAACACCACCGTGGCCCCGGCGGCCAAGGCTGGCGCGACCTTCCACGCGGCCATCAGCAGCGGGTAGTTCCAGGGGATGATCTGCCCGGCCACGCCAATCGGTTCGTGGCGGATGCGGCAGCGGAAACGCGCGTCCGGCAAGGCCAGAGGCTGATCCTGTTGCTGGTCCAGTTCACGGGCCAAACCGGCGTAGTAACGGAAGCAACCAATCGCATCGCCAATGTCCCACTGCGCTTCGGGCAAGGGTTTGCCGTTGTCGCGCACTTCCAGTTCCGCCAGCGCCTGCTGGCCACTTTCCAGTTCATCGGCCAGCGCCTCCAGCCATTGCCCGCGCTCGGCGCCGCTGGTCTGGCCCCAGCCATTGTCGAAGGCGCGACGGGCCGCACGCACGGCATGGTCGACATCCTCTTCAGTGCCTGCCGCGACCCGGTGGAAGACTTGCTCGGTGGCAGGGTCGATCACGTCCAGATAGCCGCCCAGGTCCGGGCTGACCCATTCGCCGTTGATGTAGAGCTGATCACGCATGGTGCGACTCCTGGACGCCGGTACGGCGGTTTTGCAGATGGCGGGAAGTGAACAGCAGGGCCAGCGACACGCAGATGATCACCGTGGAAATCGCGTTGATCTCTGGCGTCACGCCGCGGCGGATGGAGGAAAAGATGTAGATTGGCAGCGTCGTTTCGGAACCGGCGACGAAGAACGCGATGATGAAATCGTCGAAGCTGAAGGTGAACGCCAGCAGGAACCCGGCCATGATTGCCGGGCTGATCTGCGGCAGGGTTACCCGCCAGAAGGTGTCCATCGGTGGCGCGTACAGGTCCGCCGAGGCTTCGAGCAAGGCCTTGTCCAGCGAGTCGACACGGCTGCGCACGATCACCATCACCAGGGCCATGGTGAACAACGAATGCGCGGCGATAACCGTAAAGAAGCCCATGTTCAACTTCGGCACTGTCGGCAACCAACTCGCCAGCAGCGGGTTGATCAGGTCGAACAGGCTGATGAACGCAATCAGCGTCGAGATGCCGATGACGATGCCCGGCACGATGATCGCGCAATAGGTCAGGGCATCGAACAGCAGGCGCACTTTGGCGCCGCAGCGCTGCAAGCCGAACACCGCCAGGGTGCCGAACAGCGTGGCAATCACTGCCGAACTGAAAGCGATCAGCGCGCTGTTGCCCAGGGCTTCCATGATGAACGGGTTACCGAACGCGGTGCCGAACCACTGCACCGAGCAGCACTGGAACGTAAGGCCACTGCGCCCGGCGTTGAAGCTGAACAGCACGATCAAGGCAATCGGCGCGTAGAGAAACAGGTACAGCGAGGTTGAATAGCTGCGCAGCCACATGTCACAGGCCTCCGTCGGCAGGGCGGCCGCCGTAGCGCGCCACCAGTTTCAAGTACACGCCGATGATCAGCAGCATCATCGCCACCAACGTCATGGCCAGCGCACTGCCGAACGGCCAGTTGCGCGATTGCAGGAACAGGTCGACCAGCGCGTTGCCGACAAAGAACACCTTGCCGCCGCCGAGAATGGCCGGGATCAGGAACTCGCCCATCAACAGGATGAACACCAGCATCACCCCGGTGATGATCCCCGGCGCGGACAGTGGCAGGGTGATCCGGCGAAAGCTTTCGAAGGCACTGGCGCCCAGGTCCGCCGAGGCTTCGAGCAGGCGCTTGTCGAGTTTTTCCAGGCTGACGTAGATCGGGAACACCATCAGCGGCAGGTAGCCGTAGACAATGCCGATCAGCACCGCCCACGGCGTGTTGATCAGCCGCACATCTTCAAGACCGAGGCTGGCCAGCAGCGCCGGAATACCCTTGCCGCTGAGGATGAAGATCCAGGCGTAGGTGCGAATCAGGAAACTGGTCCAGAACGGCACGATCACCAGGGTCAGCAACAGCGAGCGGTTCCTCGTGACCTTGACCGCAAGGAAGTACGCCAATGGATAAGCCGCCATCAGGCACACCAGGGTGCCCAGCGGCGCCAGCATCAGCGTATTGCTGAACGCCGCTCCGCGAGAACCGAGGTTCAGGTAGTTGGCCAGGGTGAAGCCACCGGCGTACCCGCCCACGGCGCTGCGCTCGCCGAAACTGAAGACCAGGATGATCACCAGCGGCATCAACAACAGCAGCAGGAACCACAGGGTCGAAGGCAAGAGCATCAGCAGGGTGATGCGCCGGCCGAGGCTGCGCCGTTGGCGAACCTCGACCGACAGGGCATGGCCCGGCTGCACCGTTTGCGGGTGGGCGGCGGCATTCATGGGTGACTCCTCATTGGCCATGGTCAAGCGATCAGGCGGACTTGAAACGCGCCATCAGTTCGGCGCGCGCCGGGCTGGTCAGCGTCGCGGCGACACCGAACTCCAGCGGGCTCAGGGCCTCGGCGGCGGGGTACATGATCGGATCGTCGAGCATCGCCACCGGCAGCAGCGCGTCGACACGCTTGTCGCCGCTCGGGTAGCCGTGGCTCAGCACTTCCAGCTTGTTGTGCTGCGGGTCGAGCAGGTAGTTGATGAAGGCGTAGGCGGCGTCCTTGTGCTCTGAGCTTTTGGGAATCGCGAAGAAGTCGCTCCACAGTTCGCCACCTTCCTTGCCCAGTTCGAACTGCATTTGCGCGTTGTCGCGGTGCAGTTGCGAGGCGTCGCCGGTCCAGGACATCGCCAGCCAGGCATCGCCGCTGCGCATCGACGGTTGGATGTCGGAGTTGATCGCGAACAGGTGCGGCTTGACCTCGATCAGCAGCTTTTCCGCGTCGGCCAGTTCTTTCGGGTCCAGGGAGTTGAAGCTGTAGCCGAAGCTTTTCAGCGCGTTGCCGATGGCGGTCAACTGGTAGTCGTGAACCATCGTGCGGCCGCTGGCCGGGCCTTGGGCGGCGGCCCAGAATTCCTTCCAGCTGGCGGGGCCGTTCTTCAGCTTGCCGGCGTCGTAGAGCATGCCGGTGGTGCCCCAGTTTTTCGGCACCGCGTAGACCTTGCCGTCCACTGTGCCCTGGGCCATGAACTTCTGCTGGAACGCCGAGGCATCGAAGTTGGGGATGCGCGACAGGTCCAGCGGCTCGATCAGCTCCAGGCCGACGTAGGTGCTGATGGTGTAGTTGGTCGGCACCAGCACGTCCCAGCCACTGCCGCCGGCCTGCAATTTGGCGAGCATTTCTTCGTTGGAACCGAACACGCTCATCGACACCCGGGCGCCGGTGGTCTTGCCGAAGGTGTCGAGGTTTTCCTGGCTGTGGTAGTTGGGCCAGGTCGCCAGCGACAGGCGATCACCCAGCTTGGCCTGTTCGGCGGCCTCGGCGGAGGAGGTCAGCAGGCCGGGCATGTTGGTCGCGACCACGGCGGCAGCGATCCCAAGGCCCGTGCGGCCAAGGAACTCGCGGCGGCTGATCGAGCCGTTCTGCCAGCTGCGCAGGGTTTTTATAAAAGTCTTCTGGTCCATAGCACGCTCCACATCCGGTTGATGAAACGAATCGATGATTTACAACGCCATGGCCAGGCCATTGGCGTGATCCCAGCCGACGCGCACTGGCGCGCCGTGTTCGAATGCATTGGCGCCGTGATCCTGCTGGCGCGGCACCCGCACGCAGACCACGCCGAAGGCCTGGGTGCGCACGCGGTACTCGGTGGAATTGCCCAGGTAGATGCGGTCCTCGACGCAGCCTTGCAGCTTCACTTCCCGGGTCATCTCGGCGTTGGCGCTGGCGATGCTGATCAGCTCCGGCCGCACCGCAATGCAACCAGCGGCGTTGGCACTCAGGCCTTTGCCGGTCGGTGTCAGCGGGCTGGTCAGCTCCAGCCCTTGCTCGGTACGCAGCACCACCGAGTTGCCGGTGAGCTGGCGCACGGTGCCGTCGAACAGGTTGGACTCGCCGATAAAGTCAGCCACGTAACGGCTGGCCGGGGCTTCGTAGAGTTGTTCCGGGGTGGCGGTCTGGATGATCGAACCGTTGTGCATCACGCTGATGCTGTCGCTCATCGACAGGGCTTCTTCCTGGTCATGGGTGACCAGTACGAAGGTGATACCGACCTCCCGTTGCAAACGCAGCAGTTCCGACTGCATCTCCTTGCGCAGCTTGCGGTCCAGCGCCGCCAGCGGTTCGTCGAGCAGCAACACGGTCGGCTTGTTGACCAAGGCGCGGGCGAGGGCGACACGCTGTTGCTGGCCGCCGGACAATTCACTCGGCTTGCGTTGGCCAAAGCCGCTCAGGCGCACCATCTCCAGCGCCTCATCGGCCATGCGCAGTTGCTGTTTTTTGTCCGGGCGTGGATTGCGATAACGCAGGCCGTAGGCAATGTTCTGCGCCACGGTCAGATGCGGGAACAACGCGTAATGCTGGAACACCATGTTCACCGGCCGCTCGAAGGCCGGCACACCGGCAACGCTCTTGCCGGCCAGACGAACCTCGCCGCTGGTGGGCTGCTCGAAGCCGGCGATCATGCGCAGGGTGGTGGTCTTGCCACAGCCCGAACCGCCGAGAAAGGAATGAAACGAGCCACGCCGCACCGCGAAATCCAGACCGCTAACGGCCTGCACCTCGCCATAGCGTTTGACCACATTGCAGAATTCGATATCGCTTGGCGGGGTGTTGTTCACGAGACGGGCTCCCTTGCAGTGATGAATCAGTGCGTCGGGGGCCAAACTAGCAATCGGGGTTTTGCGGTGTATATATCCCTTGGGGGATAGGAGGGGGTGGAGAAAGTTTTTCAGTAGACGTATGGCGTAACGATCATTGATAAACCCCGTGTTCAATCCGGGCCAGATAATTCTCAACCTTCTGGAAGCCATGCGAGTTGCGGATCAGTTCCAGCGGGATGTTGCCTTCCAGACCCTTGCAAGGTCTCTTTAGCCAGTCCTTAGCCAACCGCTGATTGCCAAGCACATTGATGGCGTATTTCAGGATTTTTACATACCGGACTGTATTTTTTTGCTGGTTTAGAGGTGCCAATTTAGTCTCCTTCGCCATCTCTTGTATTTGCCTGGAGCTGCCAAATTAAACCTCGCACTTCCGACGGCCAACCCTAAAAGCGCGTGGGATATTTCCTGAATCTATAGAAAGATTTCAACGCTGGCAGGTCGATTGAATCCAGTCATTCAGCATGGTTTAAACATGCGTGTTTAATAGCTGTAAGCGTTACTTCATGAAAGCTACAACGCCTTGCGTCGTTGCCTACAGGTACGCCAGAATCCGCCGGCTTGTGCGCCTTGGGGCTGGGTTTTATCGTTTGTCGGTCGCTGAATAACAACAGTGATCGGGTTTGGTAGCCCGGCTATGTGAGGTGCAAAGCGTCATCATCTGCAGCGTTTTTTTACTCTGCTTTATGGTGGCCATGCACAGGGCGCCTTTGGGCGCGCCGGTCTCCTTGCATCCCGGTCTACCAACCTGCGTATGGCCACCACCCTTCGTTTGGTAGCGTGAGAGTGATGGCTCCTTTTACGATGTAAGGAGTTTCACTATGTTCAAAGTCACACCCAACCCGCCGGAAACCGATCCCGCATCCCCGTACGAAAGCCTCGATTCAAACAAGCTCCACGAAGCCGCCGAGCGCGCCCTCGATCATTACCTAAACCCCGGCCCTGCAATCATGGCCACCCCGCGCAAACCCGGCACGATGTTCATCGTCAATCCCGAACTCAGTGCCGAAACCTTGCTGGTGCACGCGTGTGAGTCGCTGGCGTCGGCCAATGTCATGGCCAACGATCTGGTGGATCATCTGGAGGGGACGAGCCGCAATGCGCTGTTGGGGATTGCGCAGGTGATCATGCTGGGTGAACTGGCGGTGAACCGGGCGCTGGATCAGCTTGATCCGCCCTGACCACAATCTTCAGATCACCAGTAGACCTGTGGGAGCGGGCTTGCCCGCGATGGCGGTATGTCAGACACATCAATGTTGAATGGGTTGCCGCTATCGCGGGCAAGTCCGCTCCCACAGGGATTTGCGTATACCGACAGGCCTCAGGCTTGCAGCTTGAGGCCGGAAGCCTGCAACGGATCTTCCGTCAACTCCCGAATAAACAACCCCAGCAACTCCGACTGGCTCCCAATCCCCAGCTTGGCGTAGATGTTCTTGCGGTGAATCTTCACCGTGCCGGGGCTGATGTTCAGTTGTTCGGCCACCGAGGCGCTGGAGTGGCCGCGCAGTAACAGTTGAACGATTTCCTGCTCGCGGCCGGTGAGGATGTGCGCGCCGAAATGGTCGAAGGCTTCGCGGATCTTGAAGTCCAGGTCCTTCGCCGGTCGCGGCTCCTGAGCCTGACGCAAACGCCAGGCCTCATTGATGACCTGCTCGACCACCGCTTGCGCGCACTCGACCAATTGCATTTCATCCCGGCTGAACGCACAGCTGGCGCTCGATCGCATCAACGACAACACCGCCATGGCACCACCGCCGAGGTCGACGAAGAACGCCACTTCCTCGGCCAGTCCGGTCTGCTGGTAATAGGTCAGGAAGTACTCGCCGAGGTAGAAGTGGTCGGGGGCGAACTGGCGCAGACGCCACAGCCCCGGCGCCTGCCCGCGTGTGCACGCCAGGTAGAACGGGTCGAGCAGGTAAGGCCCGCACTGATAGTCATCGACATACACCGCCCGCTTGTCCGCCGAGAACGTATCGAACAACGCCAGTGGCCGGTGATTGCCTTCGTAGACAAACAACACGAAATGATCGACCGGGCAGATTTGCCGAAGCCAATGGCTCAACCCCGACAGCCGCCCATGCCCGGCAGGCAGGTCGAGCAGGTGGGCGACACCGGTGGTCCAGAGTTTCAGTTCCTTGGGGCGCATGGCGGCTACAGGCAGAAGAGGATGGCCATTGGATGCACAAAGTACGCCATGGCGGTTTTGCCCGTGTGGAGCGGGCGGGGTGGCGGTGCGTCGCCAACAAGACGCACCGCAACAGGGCCGGGTGTTACCGAGTGCTACAAGGCTGGTAGCAAAAGTTATCGGCTGAGTCCTTCAGCGAGCACTCCGGGTCGAAGGCAACAGGATCGTCAAAACTCCCAGCAGCGGCAGGTACGAGCACAAGGTGTACACGTATTCGATGCCATGGATATCCGCCAGGTGCCCCAGCAGCGCGGCACCAATCCCGCCGAAACCGAACATCAACCCGAAGAACACCCCGGCGATCATGCCGACGTTACCGGGCACCAGTTCCTGGGCGAAGACCACGATGGCCGAGAACGCCGAGGCGAGGATGAAGCCGATGATCATGCTCAGCACGCCTGTCCAGAACAGGTCGACGTAGGGCAGGGCGAGGGTGAAGGGTGCGGCGCCGAGGATCGAGAACCAGATCACCTGCTTGCGGCCGATCCGGTCGCCGATCGGACCGCCAAAGAACGTGCCCGCCGCGACGGCGCCAAGAAACAGGAACAGGTACAGCTGCGAACTGGCCACCGACAGGTCGAACTTCTCGATCAGGTAGAAGGTGAAGTAACTGGTGAAGCTGGCCATGTAGAAGTATTTGGAGAACACCAGCAACGCCAGCACCACCAGGGCGAAGGTCACCCGCCGTTTCGACAGGCCGTGGGTGGCCTTGCTGCCTTGCTTGAGCTTGAACAGGTTCAGGTGATTGCGGTACCAGCGGCTCAGGCCGTATTGCACGAGGATGGCGAACACCGCGAACAGGCCGAACCAGGCGACGTTGCCCTGGCCATAGGGAATGATGATCGCGGCGGCCAGCAAAGGGCCGAAGGCACTACCTGCATTGCCACCGACCTGAAAGGTCGACTGCGCCAGGCCGTAGCGACCGCCCGAGGCCAGCCGCGCCACCCGCGAGGTCTCCGGGTGAAAGGTCGACGAACCGACGCCCACCAGTGCCGAGGCCACGAGAATCGCCGGGAAGCTGCCGACCATCGACAGCATCAGAATACCGATGAGGGTGCAGACCATGCCGGCCGGTAACAGCCACGGTTTGGGATGACGGTCGGTGTAGAAACCGATCCACGGTTGCAGCAATGAAGCCGTGAGCTGGAAGGTCAGGGTGATCAGCCCGACCTGGGTGAAGCTCAGGCCATAACTGGCCTTGAGCATCGGGTAGATCGACGGCAGCACGGCCTGGATCAGGTCGTTGATCAGGTGCGCCAGCGCGCAGGCGCCGATGACGCGCATGACCAGAGGGCTGGCCTGGCTGGCCACCGAAGCGGTGGGTGAGGGTGAACTGAGGGTGGTGGTCGACATGGGCGATCTTCCGGATAAATAACGCGAACTGCGAACGCAAGGCGCAGCCAATTTCAGGGTTCGGCGTTATCCTAGGGGCCTCAAAGGCGCCCGTCTCGCGCAACTCGGGCATGGACCATCGCAAAAAGGGCGTCATGATCAAACCATTGCAGGCATTTCTTGCGGAAATCGACCAGGGCGGCTGGAGCGTACGCAGCAGTGCGACCGACTACCCGGAAAACTGGTTCATCGCGCCGCACTCCCATGAAAAGCATCAACTGATCTATGCCATCGAAGGCGTAATGGTGGTGCACACCGCCACCAGCCAATGGACGGTGCCGCCGAGCCGTGGCATCTGGATGCCCAGTGGAGAAGTACACTCGATTCGCTGTGTGGGGGCGATCAAGATGCGCAGCGTTTTCGTGCGCCCTGACCCGAGCCTGGACCTGCCCGCCGAAACCCGGGCAGTGAGTGTTTCCGCGTTGCTGAGTGAGCTGATCAAGGTCTCGGTCGATTTCGACTTTGCCTGTGAGCCGGACTCGCGGGAAGCCCGGGTGCTGCTGCTGATTCTGGACGAACTGACGATCCTGCCGACCTTGCCGTTGAACCTGCCGCAGCCCGCCGATCAACGTATCAACCTGATTTGCACCGCGTTGCAACGTGATCCGGGGGATGGCTCGACACTGTCGGACTGGAGCGCCCGCTTGAGCCTCGACGCCAAAACCATCCAGCGCAGGTTCCGCAAGGAAACCGGCATGACCTTCGGCCAATGGCGCCAGCAAGCACGATTGCTGCTGGCACTGGAACGAATAGCCGTCGGGGAGAAGATCATCGACATCGCCGGGGAGCTGGGGTACGACAGCCCGAGTGCGTTCACGACGATGTTCAAGAAACAGTTCGGCAAGACGCCGAGTGATTTTTTCAAGTGAGGCGGCCGCCCGTGGGACGGCCGCTTGACGCCTGAATCAGGTCAGGATCCTTGCGGCGTTTCACCTCGCGCCAGTCGCGCATTGATGTCTTCGATGACCGCCGGCAGATCGACGATGGTGTCGATCAGGTAGTGCGGGCGCGAGCCTTCGAACATCTTGACGATACGGGCCCGCTCACTGTCCAGCCTGTCGGAGGGCAGGGCCTTGTATTGCTCGTAGGTCAAGCCCAGGGCATTGCCGGAACAGGTCAGCGCCACCGTCCACATCCCGGCGGCACGGCCTTCGAGAATGCCGGGCCAGGTGTCGTCGACCTTGACGCAGGCGGCGACGTCGCTGATCCCCAGGGCAATCACGTTGGCCAAGGCCTGGGCCGGGTAGGGGCGGCCGTTCGGTACCTCGTCGGTGGCCACCACATGGTCCGCGACGTAGCCATTGTGCCGCGCCAGCTCGACCACTTTTTCCATGACGACGGCCGGGTAACCGGAGCAGGAACCGATTTTCAGACCCTTGTCGCGCAAGGCATCGATGGTGTTCAGTGCGCCGGGAATCAGGGCCGAGTGCAGGGCGATTTTCTCGATCTGCAGCGGCATGAACCGTTCGTACAGTGCGGTGACATCGTCATCGCTCGGCAGGCGATCAAACACTGCACGGTAGCGTTCGGCGATCTGCGGTTGATTGCACAGGGTACGGATGTGATCCCACTTGCCCATGCCCATCGGGCCCCGCGCTTCTTCCAGAGAAACGGCGACGCCGAACTCGGCGAAGGCCTCGACGAAAATCTGCGTGGGGGCGAAGGAACCGAAATCGACGACGGTGCCGGCCCAGTCCAGGACCACGGCTTGCAGTTGGGTCGGTTGTTGGTAGTTCATGGTATTTCTCCATTTTTTGTTGTGGGCAGGCCGTCCCTCCTGTTGCCAGGAAGTAGGCCTATGGATTGCTCAAGGGTGAGGCGAAATCAGATGGCCGGCGTTGGGCTCGAGTCGAACAGCTCCGCGATCATTGGCCGGTTTCGGCGAATGCCCAGGCAGCACAGGTGGTAGTCGATGGAAAACGGGTGGTTGACGAAGGTGATCGGTTTGGTGCCAGGGGTTTCGGCGTACTCGACCGCCGAGACGAAACCGATGCCGATGCCCTTGGCGATGGCATGCACGATGGCCTCGCGGCTGTTCAACTGCATGACGCAATTCAGCTCAACGCCCAGGCGCTTGCAGCTTTCCTCCACCAGTTGACGAGTACGGGAGCTTTTTTCCCGCAGCACCCATTTCTCCTCGCTGATCTGCTCGACATGTACTTCTTTCTGCCGGGCCCAGGGATGGTCGTCACGCACCACGGCAATGATCGGGTAGCGCCGGTAAAGCTGCGTGTCAAAACGCTGGTCGAATTCGGACAGGGCCAGGATCGCCACATCGATATCGAAGTTGAACAGGCGATCCAGGGTCTCTTTTTCCGGGGAGAACGAGGTTTCCAGCTCGATGTCCGGGTGCCTTTGCATCAGTTCGTAGGTCAGGTTCATCGCAATGGGTGGGGACACCGCGCCCAGGCGCAGCATGCCGGTCTTGCGTTGCTTGAAACTTTGCAGCAATTGCACGGCTTCATCCTCCTGGCCGAACAGGCCCTGGGTAATCGCATAGAGCTGGTGCCCGGCGGCACTCATTTCGATAAAGCGGCCGCGGCGATGGAACAGTTCCACGGAAAACTTCTTCTCCAGGGCATTGACCTGCTCACTGACCGTGGGCTGGCCGACGCTCAAATACTCGGCGGCGAGGGTGAAGCTGCCGGTCTTGGCCACCGCATGAAATGAACGTAGCCACTTGTGGTACTGGTACATAGACGATCCTGTTCCTGAGCCGCTGCCATTGATTCAATCTGTCCAGCCGGGCCATCAACGCCTGATGAACAGCGCCACCGACGCGCTGCAGAGACAGGCAGCGGTGACCACGATGAAGATCAGTGAGGTGTTGCCGGTACTGTCGAGCATACTGCCGATCAGCGGTTCCGCCAGGCCAGCGAACAGGTAGGACGAGAAGTTCATCACCCCGGTCGCGGTGCCGGCGCGCTTGGCGCCCACCAGGTCCGGGCACAGCGCCCAGAAGCTGGAAGCGGGGCCGTACACGAAGAAACCGCAGAGGAACAACGCCACAAGGCCGGTTGCGCTGTGGGGGGCAAGGGTCCACATCCACAAACTGGTCGCCGCGCCGAGGAACATGTAGAGCATGATCGCCAGGTAGCGTTTGGAGCCGAACAGCTTGTCCGAGATCCAGCCGTTGCTCAGCGCGCCGATGGCCATGCCGACCGGAAGGGCCACGGTGATCCATTTCGGATCGATCATGCTGTCGCCGGTCTTCCAGTTGGCACCCAGGAAGTGCACCGGCACCCAGACGATCAAACCGTAGCGGGCGGCGTTCTGGAACCCCAGGGACACGGCGGCGATGATCAGGCGAACGTTTTTCAGAACCGCCTTGTAACGCTGCGCGGAAGTTTCGACTTCGCCATGGGCCACTTCATGGCTTTTGTCCTCGGCGTTGGCCACACCGGTGTCGGCAGGCGGTTCGAAACCCAGGTCTTGCGGACGCTCGCGGGCCACCAGATAGAAGATGATGCCGCCCGCCAGCATGAGCAATACCGGCAGGCGGAAGATCCAGCGCCACTCCAGATGCATCACTTCCAGCACGACGATCGAAGTCACGTAGGAAAGCACCGACGCGCAGCCGGCCGCGAACACATAGAAGCCGTAGACCTTGCCGCGTTCGCCCGCGCTCCACCAGTTGGAGATCAGCCGACTGCCCGGTGCCCAGCCCAATGCCTGGAAGTAGCCATTGATGCCCCAGGGCAGGATCAGCCCGGCAAAACCGCTGGCGAAACTGGTCACCCAGTTGGCGCCGCAGGACAGCACGGCGCCCATGGTCATGATGCGTCGGCCACCGAATTTGTCGGCGAGGTTGCCGTTGATGGCCTGGCCAATGGCGTAGGCCCAGAGCATGGCGGCCGATGCCCAGCCAAGGTGCTCTTTGGTAAAGCCGAACTCGGCCTGGATACCGGGAATGGCGAAACCGAACGTTTGTCGCCCGGTATAGAAAAACAGATAGCAAAACATGGCTGCCAGCAGCATGCGCCACTGGGCGACGCGAAACGATGCGGTGTGTACGGCGAGACCTGGCATGGTTTGGGCACGATTCATGATCTTTTCCTTATTCTTGTTCGTTCCCTGCGAGTTGCATCGCAGGGTGCACTCTTTTTCAGGTGCGGCAGGAAATCGTCGCGGCTCGTTACGCCGCTGGCAGTGTAGTGTCTTTGGGGGCTGGCGAGCCCTAGGCCGCTCGTGAGCCGATGAAGTTCTTGCCGCGTGCGCCTTGCAGGGCGAAATCGATCATGGTTTGGGCCTCTTCGGCCGTCACGCCGTAGTCGGCGAACTCGGTTTTCACATCCAGGCTGTGCAGGAAGGCGCGCAATCGGGCCTGGGCTTTATCCAGGTCTGGCCCGAAAACCCGTTGCAGGGTCTTGTCGCGCGTCTCGTCGTGGCCCCAGGCAAGGCCCAACACCAGTGGCAGGGTGAAGGAGCAGGCAATGCCGTGGGGCAAGCCGTAGTGCAAGGTCATCTCATAGGAAATGGAGTGGGCCAGTGCGGTCTTGGTGTTGGAGAACGCCATGCCGGCCTTGAGTGCGGCGAGGGCCATCCGTGAGCGCAGTTCCTGGTTGGACAGGTCACGCCGCAGCAAGGGCAGGCATTCGAGGATGTCCTCGATGGCAGAGATGGCGAAGGTGTCGGAAAGCGGGTTGGCGTTGATGTTCCAGATCGACTCCAGCGCGTGGGACAGTGCATCCAGCCCGGTGGAAACGGTGACGCTGGCCGGCACCGTGAGCATCAGTTGCGGATCGATGATCGCAACCTTTGGCCAGGTACAGTCCAGGTGCAGGGAGTACTTCTTGTGGTTGGCTGCGTCCCAGATCGTCGCCCAGGGCGTGACCTCACTGCCGGTGCCTGCCGTAGTCGGGGCCGCGATCAGCTGTTTACTGCGAACCGGAACGAAGGGTTTGCCGCTTGCCAGCAATGCCAGCAGCTCATCGAAGCGGCCGGACTCGGTGCCGACAATCAGCGCCTTGGCGGTGTCGATGGCACTGCCGCCGCCGACGGCAATCACCGCATGGCAATCGCCGGCCTCTTGCCAGAAGCGTTCATAGGTTGCGCGAAGTTGCGCGACATCGGGATTGGGCTGGACATCTTCGATCACGTAGACCAAGCGTTCGCCCAGCAACGCTTGAAGGCGATCCACCAGCCCCAGGCCACGGGCTTCGGGAAAGGTCACGACGGCAACGTTCTGATGTTCGGTGATGGCGGCAAGCTCTTGCAAGCTCCCCCAGCCGAAGCGGGTATCCACTGGATTGTGAAATCGGGCGGTCATGGCGGGTCCTTGGTTTTTGTTGTTGGAAGTGACGCCATGCTCGCGGTCCACGGACTGCTGCACAAATCGATAATTCACAGGTTTGAATCGGCTGGGCCGATAACGGCCGATTGGAAGGACGTGGCTGATGCTTCGCCTTCATCCCAATAAAGAAACTACCTAGAACACTGCGGCAAATGCCGTTGCCGATGGGGTTCGTCTCAATATCCCGCCAACGGGGGCTGTCATAGGCTGTGTGCTTTTGGCAAACCGGTGGGCGGAGTCGCTATGCGTTTATTTGAACTGATCACTTTTACCGTGCGCGTGCGCACAGTGGCCGATGCGCTGGTAAGCATCGAGGCTGAGTTGGCGAAGCCGGAAGTCGGCGGGGTGTTGATGGGCTGCTGGGCCTCGGAAATCGGCCAGTTGAACCAGATCGCCGTGCTGCGCGGTTACGCCGACGAGCACTCAAGACAAGTGGAGCGCGAGCGTTTCCTGCTGGGGGGCGGGGCGTTTGGCGTCAACGAGTTCATCACCGATCTGCGCGTCGAAAACTACACGCTGTTTCCCTTCCTCGAACCCTTGAGCGCGGGGTCGCACGGTCCATTCTACGAACTGCGCGTCTACGACCTGGTCAGCAGCGGGTTGCAGCCCACCCTCGACGGCTGGAGCAATGCCATCGAAGCGCGAACCGCCGAACAGTATTCGCCGGTGTACGCGGCGTTCTACGCCACCGACGGCGCGCTGCCACGCTATCTGCACATCTGGCCCTGGACCACCCTGGAACAGCGCCTGCAAGTGCGCACCCAAGCGGTCGCCGACGGCGTCTGGCCGCCGGAAAACTCCGGCCCGCAGCTGCGCGACATGCGCTCGACCATCTACCTGCCCGCGAAGTTCTCGCCCTTGCAATGACCCGGGCGCAGTTCGGCTGACCGGGTGTGATTTCAAGGGCAGCGGATGCCTGCCTCAATGCAACGCCTGCTCGTCCAGGTACTCGGTCAGGCACTCGATAAACGCCTGATGCTTGCGGGTATGGCGGCGGTGCGCCGGGTAAATCACGTGGATTTTCCGGCCGAACTGCTCGGGGTCGAGGTCGGCGTCCGGCAGCAGTTGCACCAGTTCACCGCGCCGGATGTACGGGGCGGCGCTCCACTGCGGGCAGAACTGCAAACCCCGGCCGGCCAGCAGGGCGCCGAACAGGAAGTCATAGTTGTCGCTGCTCAGCCGCGGTATCGGCTGGGTGATTCGTTTGCGTTCACCCTCCTGTTCGAGCCACCAGTAATGCGGGTTCAGGGCCGGGTGACGAAACAGCAGCCAATCGTGTTGATTGAACGTGTGCGGTTGCACCTCGAGCGGGTTGCGTTGCAAGTAGCGGGGGCTGGCGCACAAGAGGATGCGGTTGGCGGTCAGCGGGCGGGTGATCAGGTCGGGCAATTCCACCGGGCCGTCCCGCACCGCGAGGTCGAACCGGCCTTCGACCAGGTCGACGAACTCATCGGTGAGCACCACGTCCAGGCGCATCTGCGGGTAGCGCTCGAGAAAACGACAGCACACCTCATTGAGAAAGGCCGGCGCAAACGAGGGTGGGGCGGTCACGCGCAGCAGGCCATACATTTCCCGCTGCAACTGGCCGATGTCTTCCCGGGCTTGCTCCAGTTGCGTGAGCACTTGCCGCGAACTGGCGAGGAAAATTTCCCCGGCCTCGGTCAGCGCGATGCGTCGCGTGGAACGCTCGAACAGGCGCGTGCCCAATTCCTCTTCCAGGTGGGTGATGGCCCGTGTCAGGGCCGAGGTGGTTTTGCCCAATTGCGAAGCGGCACGGGTGAAACTGCCCTGGTCGGCGGTTTCGACAAACATCGCGATGGCGCTGAGCTGGTCCATTCAGTGTTTCCTGTTTGGAAAGTATGTGTTACGTGGGCCGAGTATTCTTTACCGCCGCCCGGTTCGCTAGTCTCACGGCATTCCTACAAGAAAAAAGGTGCGGGACGATGAAGCGGATTATCCAGTCGGCATTGGCCATGGCTATTGGTCTTTCCTCTATGGAAAGCATGGCGGCCGCCGATCTGATTTTGCATAACGGCAAAGTCTTTACCGCCGAGCAGGGCAAGGCGCTGCAACAGGCCGTGGCCGTGGAGGACGGGAAAGTCGTCAAGGTCGGCAGCGACGCCGAGGTGCTGGCCCTCAAGGACCCCGGCACGCAGGTCATTGACTTGCAGGGCAAGGTGTTGATGCCCGGTTTCATCGACACCCACAGCCACGCGGTGTTTGGCGGGGTGAAGCTCAAGTCCGCGGACCTTGAGACGCAAATGCTGCCGTTCGACGAACTGGAGCAGCGCTTGCGCGAGTGGCGCGACAACGGCAAGGCCCGGCATGGCGACATTCTGGTCGTCGGTGGAACGCCCTCGACCTACTGGAGCCAGGTGGCGGAGTTTGAAAAGCGCTTCAACCAGGGTGAATGGACGGACACGCCGATCCTGTTCGTCGGGTGGGATTACCACACCGGTTGGGCCAACAAGACCCTGCTCAAGCGCGCCGGTATCGATGCCGAGCGGGTCAAGGCACTCACGGGCGAAGCGGTGGCGACCATCGGCCACCATGACGACAACACCCCCAACGGTTTCGTCGCCGATGCCGGCTTGTCGGCGGTGATGTCGCAGCTGCCGCCGGCCAGTCTTGAGCAATTGATCAGCGCCGCCGAAGCGGCCCGCGACCTTTATCACAGCCTGGGCGTGACGGCGCTGATGGACCCGGCGGCCAACGCGGTGCCCGGGGATGCGTTGTTCGACTTCAAGCCCACGGTGAAAAACGTCGGGGTGCTGCCGGCCTACAAGGCATTGGCGGACAAGGGTGAACTGCGCCTGCACGTGGCCGCCCTGATGGTCGTCAACCCCAAGAGCAAACCCGCCGACCTTGAGGTGGTGGAGCAGGTGCGCGAGCAATTCGCTGGTGTCGACAATCTGAGCCTGCCGGGCATCAAGGTGTTCGCCGATGGCGTCGCCGAATTTCCGGCACAAACCGCATCGTTGCTGTCGCCCTACAAGAACTCGCTCAAGGGCGGCGAACTGCTGATCGACCCGGCGCACTTCGGTGAACTGGTGGGGGCCGCCGATGCCCGCGGCTGGCTGGTGCATGTGCATGCCATCGGTGATCGAGCGGTGCGTGAAAGCCTCAATGGCATCGAGCAGGCGCGTCGCGAAGGGCACAACAACGTGGCCCACTCCATCACCCACTTGCAGATGGTCAACCCCAAGGAATTCACCCGGTTCAAGCCGCTCAACGTCATCGCATCGATGCAGCTTTACTGGGCCTCGGCAGACGAGCTGAGCATCGATCTGCTGCAGCCTTACATCAATGCCATGCAGTTCCAGTTCATGTACCCGGCGCGTTCGTTGCTCAAGAACGGCGCGACGATCTCCGGGGCCAGCGACTGGCCGGTGTCGACACCGGATCCGTGGAAAGCGATCGGGCAAGCCATCAGCCGTAAAGGCCCCAAGGGTGTGCTGAACCAGGCAGAAGCCATCGACCGCGAAACCATGTTCTACGCCTACACCCGCAACGCCGCGAAAACCATTGGCCTGGAACAGCAGATCGGCTCGCTGACCCCAGGCAAGCAGGCCGACATGATCGTTGTCGACCGCGATGTGTTCAGCGCGCCTGAAACGCAACTGGCCGACACCCAAGTGTTGAAGACTTACTTCGCCGGCCGCGAAGTCTACAGCCGCCCGTAACTCCCCCCTGTTCGCCCACCCTTTGCCCTGCCGGCAAGGGGAGGGCGAAGCCTTGCCGACTCAATAATAAGAAAGGACCTGAAACATGCATCGCCCTGCATTGACCCTGTTTGTCGCCTGCACTTTTTTGCCGCTGGCCGCCCACGCCATTACGCTGAACGATGACTTTCAACTGATGCTCAAGCCGGCGGTGGTCAGCGACTACCGCAGCCGTGGCTTGTCACTGACCCTGGGCGACCCTGCGGCGCAACTGGACGCCACATTGCTGCACAGCAGCGGCGCCTACGCCGGGGTCTGGACCTCCAATGTCGATTTCGGCCTGAACTATAAAACCCGCTTGGAGCAGGATTTCTACGCGGGCTTCTACAAGCAGATCACCGATGACGTCAGCCTCGACGTTGGCTACCTCAAGTACACCTACGCCAGGCAATCGGACTTCAACCAGAGCGAGGTCTACGCCATCGTCAAAGCCTATGGCTTCAAGTTCGCCACTTACTATTCCAACGATTTGCAGACTTATGTGGGCAAGGACCAGGACACGCTCTACACCTATCTGGGCTACAGCTACGCGCTACCAGCGGACACGGGGCTGGAGGTGCGCTATGGCCGATTCGATTTCAAGGATGACGTGTTCATTGCCGGCGACGGCGCTACCCGTGGCGACTATCACGAGTGGGAAGCCCGGCTGACCCACAGCTCCGTGGGCGTCGACTGGGCGCTGGCCTACGTCGACACCGACCTGTCCACGCATGAGTGCACGAGCTACTACGGCTATGGCGACGTGTGCACCGCAACCGTCGTGGTCAGCGCCAGCAAGACCTTCTGATCAGGGCTCGGTGTTGATTGCTTGTTGATCTGCCAGGGCCTGCCGTCGCACACCCGGGCATGGCCCTGTAAACTGGTGGGCCAAAAGGCACCTGCCTCACCCCCATCCAACAAGAGAGTCCCCATGGCAAACCACGACCTGACCTTTACCCCCGATCCCGATGCGGATTCGATTTCCTCCGACGTCGTCGGTTTCGGCGGTGTGCTGGTCTCCACCCAGATCCCCACTCGCGCCGACGGCAGCCTGGAACTGGGCGACATCACCCTGCAAAGCGAATGCACCCTGCAAGCGCTGAAGGTCGCGCTGGAGCGTGCCGGCAGCTCCATGGATCGCGTGATGCACCTGACCATCTACCTCACCGACATGGCCGACCGCGCCGCGTTCAACGAAGTCTACAAGCGCTACTTCGCCAAGCCATGGCCAGTGCGCGCCGCTGTCGGGGTTGCCTCGTTGGCGGTTGAAGGCATGCGCGTGGAAGTGACCGCGATGGCGGCCAAGGCCTGATCGAAGCAACACACACACAATACTGTAGGAGCGAGCTTGCTCCGGGCGGCGTTCCGACGATGAACATAAGGGCGACGCGTGCATACAGAATGCCCGCGTCATCGTTAACGTCCATCGCGAGCAAGCTCGCTCCTACAAGGATTCAGGCAGGGCAGATCTGCCCAAGGCCACCACCTGGCAGCATACGGGTGCCGGTCAGGCGTTTCGCCGCTACAATGCACGCCTCGACCGTGACAAGCCTGACTAAAAAAACTATGTCTTTGCCCAAACATCACCTGGAATTGCTCAGCCCTGCCCGCGATGTGGCCATCGCCCGCGAGGCCATTCTGCATGGCGCCGATGCCATCTACATCGGTGGCCCGAGCTTCGGCGCCCGCCACAACGCCTGCAACGAAGTGAGCGATATCGCCGAACTGGTGGAGTTCGCCCGTCGCTACCACGCCCGGGTGTTCACCACCATCAATACCATCCTGCACGACAACGAACTGGAGCCGGCCCGCAAGCTGATCCACCAGTTGTACGACGCCGGCGTCGATGCGCTGATCGTCCAGGACCTGGGGGTGATGGAGCTGGACATTCCGCCGATCGAGCTGCATGCCAGTACCCAGACCGACATCCGCACCCTGGAACGGGCGAAGTTCCTCGATCAGGCCGGTTTCTCGCAACTGGTGCTGGCCCGCGAGCTGAATCTCCAGGAGATCCGCGCCATCGCCGATGAAACCGACGCGGCCATCGAGTTCTTTATCCATGGCGCGTTGTGCGTGGCGTTTTCCGGTCAGTGCAACATTTCCCACGCGCAAACCGGGCGCAGCGCCAACCGTGGCGACTGCTCCCAGGCCTGCCGTCTGCCGTACACCCTCAAGGACGAGAAGGGTGGGGTGATCGCTTACGAAAAGCACCTGCTGTCGATGAAGGACAACAACCAGAGCGCCAACATCCGCGCCCTGGTCGAGGCCGGCGTGCGCTCGTTCAAGATCGAAGGCCGCTACAAGGACATGGGCTATGTGAAAAACATCACCGCCTACTACCGCCAGCGCCTCGACGCCGTGCTCGAAGACCGCCCGGACCTGGCCCGCGCCTCCAGCGGCCGCACCGCGCACTTCTTCCTGCCCGACCCGGAAAAAACCTTCCACCGTGGCAGCACCGATTACTTCGTCACTGACCGCAAGATCGATATCGGCGCCTTTGACTCGCCGACCTTCACCGGTCTTCCGGTGGGTATAGTCGAGAAAGTCGCCAAGCGTGACATGCAGGTCGTGACGCACGAGCCACTGTCCAACGGCGACGGCCTCAACGTGCTGGTCAAGCGTGAAGTGGTGGGTTTTCGCGCCAACATCGCCGAACCCAAAGGCGAATTCGAGGAGGACGGCGAGAAGCGTTATCGCTATCGCGTCGAGCCCAACGAGATGCCGGAGGGGATGTACAAGCTGCGCCCCAACCACCCGCTGAATCGCAACCTCGATCACAACTGGCAACAGGCGCTGCAAAAGACCTCCGCCGAGCGTCGCATTGCCCTGAACTGGGTCGCTCGCCTGCGTGAAGACCAGCTGGAACTGACCGCTACCAGCGAAGAGGGCATCAGCGCCAGCGTCACCCTGGCTGGCCCGTTCGGCGCAGCCAACAAGCCGGAACAGGCGCTGGAGCAATTGCAGGATTTGCTCGGCCAACTGGGTACCACGCAGTACCACGCCATCGACATCAAGCTGGACGCGCCGCAGGCGTACTTCATCCCGAACTCGCAGCTCAAGGCATTGCGCCGCGAAGTGATTGAAGCCTTGACCGAGGCGCGGATCGCGGCTCACCCGCGGGGCAGCCGCAAGGCCGAAACCACGCCGCCGCCGGTGTACCCGGATTCGCACCTGTCGTTCCTGGCCAACGTCTACAACCAGAAGGCCCGGGACTTCTATCACCGCCATGGCGTCAAGCTGATCGACGCGGCCTACGAGGCCCACGAGGAAACCGGCGAGGTGCCGGTGATGATCACCAAGCACTGCCTGCGTTTCTCCTTCAACCTGTGCCCGAAACAGGCCAAAGGTGTAACTGGCGTGCGCACCAAGGTTGCGCCGATGCAACTGATCCACGGCGATGAAGTGCTGACGTTGAAGTTCGACTGCAAGCCTTGCGAGATGCACATCATCGGCAAGATGAAAGGCCACATCCTCAACCTGCCGCAACCGGGCAGCGTGGTCGGTCACATCAGCCCCGAAGACCTGCTCAAGACCATCCCGCGCGCGCCGCACTGAGTGACCGGCGAGTGCGTCGCAACGGCGCACTCGCCTGTTCCAGCTTGAAACCGCTTTTGCTGAAGTCTGGACGCTGGCGACAAGCCTGGAGCTGGCGGGCGACACTATCCGCAGGTGTCGGCGACGGCTTTCTCAGCTCGTTTGAATTCCTGTTTGACGTCGGTGGGGATGCGTTGCTTTTTCATTTCCTGACCGAGGAAGGGTTGTTCGCCTCGGGATTGAACCTCAGCGTTCTCGGCGGATATCTGCGCCTCGATGGCAGCGGCGTGCCTGTCGATGACGGCATCGACTTCGGCTTCATTCTTGGCGGTATCGAGCGCCAGAACCAACTGGCCGGCCTCGGCTTTTTCGGCTTCGGCATAGGCTTCGACCGTCAACCCGGAGGCAAAGGCTCGTGCCTGGGTTTCCAGTCCATTGAGATGCTCCCGGGCGGCCTTGCAGACCGCTTCCTGCCGCTGGTCCTGGATGTGTTCCCAAGTGTTCAACCCATAAATCGCGGTCCCGAGAACCAGAAGGGTTGCAGCGGCCCCCATTAATTTGCCTTTCACTTTTGGCGCCCTCAAATGGCAAGGGAAGGGTGTTGCGTAAACGATTCCCGATTCAATTCGAGTTAGGAAAAGCGTAGCAGAGCTGTTCGGGGTGAAAGTGCGCCGATAGCACCCCGAGATTCGGCTCGACACTAAGCGTCTGTTTTAATGAACAATTTTTTTTGTTTGGGCTTCCCATATGAGGAAAATGTTGGTAAATTTGCGCCCACTCTTGCAGCGGCCCTCAGGGAGCCAGTCGCGAGAGCAGGCAACAGGTCTTGTTGCCACTCAAGAAAGCGAGTGCCAGGCACTCATCGCAACAGATACAGGGGCGTCGCCAAGCGGTAAGGCAGCAGGTTTTGATCCTGCCATGCGTTGGTTCGAATCCAGCCGCCCCTGCCATTTTTTATTCCCACATAATCAGATAACACTCGACCGACGGTTATTATTCGTCGATTCGTTGTTTTTTTGCCTCCCGTTCGCCCATCTACCGCTACCGAAAGCGCTCCGGGATAGCCTCGGCAAACGGATACAAGGAAAAATACGGTCTTGCCTCGTCGATCACCCGCTTGACCGAGGGCCTTTGGATCAACCTGTCGAAATAAGCACTCAAGTGGCGATGATCGTCAGGAAAGGGTACGAGGGTGCTGGCGTAGAATAGCGCCGGAGCAGCGGCGCAATCGGCCATGCTGAAGGCGGGGCTGGCTGCCCAGGTGTTTGCGGCCAACTGGCGTTCAAGCATGCCGTACGCCGTCATCAGCGCAGCACGTTCGCGGGTCAGGTCGCCGTTTGCGGCATAGATTCGGTCAGCGACGATCTTCTGCATCGGCACCTGGACATGCAGGTCGAAAAAACGGTCCCACAGGCGCACCTCCAACGCGGCTTGCCAATCATCCGGAATCAGGCGTGCCTGGCCGGGATGAAGCCGGTCCAGGTACTCAATGATCACGCTCGACTCGGGTACGTCCCGTTGGCGGTCGTGATCGCGGATCACCGGGAATTTGCAGAGTGGCCAAAGTGCTTGTAGCTCGGCCCGGTCAGCCTCGTTGCCCAGGTCGATGATCCTTTTTTCAAACTCGATTTCCAGTTCATACAGAGCGATCAGCGCTTTGTGGCAGAACGACGAGAGCGGATGGAAATAAAGAGTCAGTGACATCCTTCAATTCCTCGGTGGGATGGAAACCAGTTGATTATCCGTCGCCATCCGCCAATGCGCGAGGTGCTCCAGCCTGATGTCCGGCGCCTGCTGTTCGGGTTAGAGTACAAGTCTCTGGCCTGAACTTCAGGCATGCCACGTTTATGGTCATATTGCCATGCACCAGATCGGACTCATTGTTTACCCCGGTTTCCAGGTTCTGGGCCTGGCCATGTGTGCCGCCTTCGAGTTGGCCAACAGTGCCGGTGACGAGCCGTTGTACCGCATTGCCTTGCTGTCCGAGCCGGGCGGCCTGGTGCAAACGTCCGCCGGTTTTGCTGTGCAGACCGAAGCGTTCGACCAGCGCGGGTTCGATACGCTGCTGGTGCTGGGCGACAACCTGATCCGCCCGACCACGCCAGGCATGCTGGAGTTTTTGCGCCGTGCCAGTCATGGCACCCGGCGTCTGGGTTCGATTTGCACGGGGGCGATTGCCTTGGCGGAGGCGGGGTTGCTCGATGGTCGGCGGGCGACCACCCATTGGGCGCATGTGCCGGCCTTTCGCAAGGCGTACCCGAACGTGAAGGTCGAGGAAGACCGGATCTTCATCAATGACGGCCACCTGTGGACGGCTGCCGGCATGAGCGCATGCGTGGATCTGGCTTTGGCGCTGGTGGAGAACGATCTGGGCGCCGACGTGGCACGCAAGGTAGCGCGGCAATTGGTGGTGTATCACCGGCGTTCGGGCGGGCAGTCGCAGTTTTCGGTGATGCTGGAACTGGCCCCCAAGACCGATCGCATACAGGCCGCGCTGAACTACGCCAAGCAGAATCTCAAGTCCGCGCTGTCAGTCGAAGAACTGGCCAGCGCGGCCAATCTCAGCCCTCGGCAATTCAGCCGGGTGTTTCATGCCGAAACCGGCCAGTCTCCGGCCAAGGCCATCGAAAGCCTGCGGGTCGAGTCGGCGCGGTTGATGATGGAAACCGGGCGGCACTCCATCGATGTGGTGGCGACGGACACCGGCTTTGGTGACCGGGAACGTATGCGCCGCGCATTTATTCGGGCGTTCGGGCAGCCGCCGCAGGTGATCCAGCGTGCCAATCGGGGCTGAATCATGATGTCCTGAAAGGTGGTGTATACGACATTCAAGCCTTTTTATTATATGCGTAATCTTGATCTTGTTGAAACGTATCCCTCAATGAGATCACCGCCATGACCCTCGTCAAAGCCGCCGCCGTACAAATCAGCCCTGTTCTTTACAGCCGTGAAGGCACCGTCGACAAAGTGGTGCAGAAGATTCTCGAACTCGGCGAACAGGGTGTGCAATTCGCCGTGTTCCCGGAAACCGTCGTGCCGTACTACCCGTACTTTTCCTACGTGCAGTCACCGTTCGAAATGGCCGCCGAACACCTCAAGCTGCTGGACCAGGCGGTCACCGTGCCTTCGGCCGCCACCGATGCCATCGGCGCTGCGGCCAGGCAAGCGGGCATGGTCGTGTCCATCGGCGTCAACGAGCGCGATGGCGGCACGCTGTACAACACGCAGTTGCTGTTCGATGCCGACGGCTCGCTGATCCAGCGTCGCCGCAAGATTTCCCCGACCTACCACGAGCGCATGATCTGGGGCATGGGCGACGGCTCCGGCCTGCGGGCCGTCGACAGCGCGGTCGGGCGCATCGGGCAACTGGCCTGCTGGGAGCATTTCAACCCGCTGGCCCGTTATGCCTTGATGGCCGATGGCGAACAGATCCATGCGGCGATGTACCCGGGGTCGTTTGCCGGTCCCCAGTTCGCCGCGCAAATGGAAGTCAGCATTCGCCAGCATGCCCTGGAGGCCGCGTGCTTTGTGGTCAACTCGACGGCGTGGCTGTACCCCGAACAACAGGCGCAGATCATGGCCGACACCGGTTGCGCCATCGGCCCGATCTCCGGCGGTTGCTATACCGCGATCATCAGCCCGGATGGCACGGTCCTGGGTTCGTTGCAGGAAGGTGAGGGCGAGGTGATCGCCGACCTCGACATGGGCCTGATCGACAAGCGCAAGCGCATGATGGATTCCCGCGGCCACTACAGCCGCCCGGAACTGCTGAGCCTGCTGATCGACCGCACCCCGCAATCCCAAGTGCATGAACGCAGCGCGCATCCGAAACTGGCCGTACAGATCGGGCTGGAAGAAGTGATGGGTTAGTTCCGGGCAAAAAAACAGGGGACTTTATGGAAGTCCCCTTTTTGTTTGTCTGCGTTGCAACTTTCGTTTCAGCGCCGCCAGATGAAACGCGCCAGCAACGCATCGATGCTGAACTTACCGGCACCCGACAGTAGCAGCGGCGTGAGGGCCACAAGGTAGATCAAAGGCAGCTTGAAGTTGCCGTAACCCTTGTTGCTGATGGCATAGCCTTGGGCGAGTTCACTGAGGCTGTGCCAGTCGGCGGGCCAATGCACGGCGGCGGTTGCGACGAGGGTCACCACCATCAGGCTCAACGCCGAAAAACGTGTGCCCAGGCCCACCAGCAAGGTCACGGCGAAGATCAGTTCGGCCCACATCGACAGCTCCCAATTCAGCGTCGCTGGAAGGTGGTCGAACGGAAACGGGAAGCGCGCCTGGATATCGGTGAACCAGTTCTGGCCGTTGAATTTCTCCAGGCCGGATTCGAGGAATTCCCAGGAGAGGAACACCCGCAGCGCCAGGGGGGCAACCCAGTCGCCGGCACGGTCGAGGTTCAGGTGCAGGCCTTTGACGGCCGAAGAAATGGAGGTGCTCATGGACGTTGCTCTCTTTCAGGTCAGGGAGGCGGGGCAACGGCATGCCCCGTGAGTTGAGCGCTTTGATCGGCGTGGCCAATCGACAGGCGTATTTCATCAATGGGGTGTATCTGCGGTGTGTCGTTGTGGCGGGGTTTTGAGTGCGGGGTGTGTCTGGGGCGGGGCTGTATACATTGAGATACGTAACCGGTACCCCTGTGGGAGCGAGCCTGCTCCGGGCGGCGATTCGACGATGGTGGAGTGTCAGACGCTATTGATGTTGGATGGAATGGCCTCTTCGCGAGCAGGCTCGCTCCCACAGGGAAATTGCTATACATTTTCCGACCGCCCACAGCATGGTGATACCGCTTCATGTCCCTCGCGCTCGAACGTCTAGTCGCTGGCACGCCAATCCCTTTCGCCGGTAATCGTGTCACTGTCGTCAGCCCCGAACTGGCGCAACGCTTCCAGCCCGGTGACCACCTGCTGGTGGAGCAGGTCAGTGGTGAGTTGCTGCTGATCCCCGTGGCGGACCAGCAAGCGGCCAACGTCGCGATCGAGCGCGCCCAGGCGGCATTCACCGCGCTGTCGGCGGTGTCCGATCAAGCCATCAGCGCCTTCTTCGACCTGTTCGCCCAACGCCTGGAAACCCCGGAATGCTGGGCCTTGATCGAAGCCGCCAACCTGGCCGACATCGAACGGGCCAAGGCGCGCGGTCGCTCGACCACCCGGTTGCTGGCCGATGAGCGCATGCGTCGCGACATGATCGCCGGCCTGCGCGCGTGGCGTGATGCAGCGGCCAGCCGTGGCAAAGTGATCAGTTGCGTCGAGCACGATGGCTGGAAAGTCGAGCAAGTGGTCTCGCCGCTGGGCATCGTCGCGTTCGTCTTCGAAGGCCGGCCGAATGTGTTTGCCGACGCGGCCGGTGTATTGCGCACCGGCAACACCGCCGTGCTGCGCATCGGCAGTGATGCGTTGGGCACGGCCCAGGCGATCGTCACCCATGCACTGAACCCTGCACTGAGCGACGCCGGCTTGCCGGCCGGTGCCGTGTCGCTGGTGGAAAGTGTCAACCACGCCGCCGGTTGGGCGATGTTCGCTGACCGGCGCCTGTCATTGGCGGTGGCCCGTGGTTCGGGTCGCGCCGTCAGCCAGTTGGGCAGCATCGCCCAGCAGGCCGGCACGGCGGTCAGCCTGCACGGCACCGGTGGCGCGTGGCTGATCGCTAACGCCGATGCCGACGCCAAGCGTTTTGCCGCCGTGGTGCGCAACTCCCTGGACCGCAAGGTCTGCAACACACTGAACGTCTGCCTGATTCACCGCGACCGTGCCGCTGAACTGGTGCCGCTGTTCCTCGACGCACTCAAACAGGCCGGTACCGCACGGGGGCAGGGTTGCAAGCTGCACATCGTCGAAGGCAGCGAGCCGCACCTGCCGCAAGACTGGCTGGCTGCAACGGTCCAGGTGTACCGCGCCGAAGGCTATCAGAGCGAGGCGCAGGCCGAGCCGTTGCCGGAAGACCAATTGGGCCGTGAATGGGAGTGGGAAGAAACCCCGGAAGTCAGCCTGAAGATCGTCGACGACCTGGACGATGCCATTGCCTTGTTCAATCGCTACAGCCCGCAATTCACGGTGTCCTTGATCAGTGAAAGTGCCGAGGCTCAGGAGCGTTTCTACAACGCGGTCAACGCGCCTTTTGTCGGCAATGGCATCACCCGTTGGGTCGACGGCCAGTACGCGTTGAACAAGCCGGAACTGGGGCTTTCGAACTGGGAGAGCGGGCGCCTGTTTGCTCGCAGTGCGATTCTCTCCGGTGATGGCGTGTTCACCATCCGTAGCCGCATGACCCAGGTCGATCTGGGCGTCAAACGCTGAACCCTGCGGGAGCTGGCTCGCTCCCACATCTGGTTTTCGCTCCAACATAAAAAAGGCCTGCTCCTTATCGGGAGCAGGCCTTGTTTATCAATAAGTCAGTAATGACTCATTTCAATTAGTAGAACCGGTCAATCACCCGAACTTCGTTCTGGTTCTGCATCGAGGCCCAGGCCTGTTTCAGGGTTTGCAGAACATTACCGATGAAGTCCTTGTCGGCTGCGGCTTTTTTGCCGACATAGCCCTGGCCGCGACGGTACATCTTCAGTCGGGCCAGCAGGTTCTGGTTGTTCTGGTCGAACTCTGCTTCATGGGCGTGCGGCGACAGGCAGTCGATATGAACCTGGCCACACTTGCTGATCCAGAGAATATGGTTGTCGTGGCTGTCTTTCTTTGCAGCGAAGATACGAGCCAGTTCATCGATAGTTGGTTGATTGTTCAGATTCATCATAAACCCCTTGACCAATTGGTGATCTTTCAAAGTTGATTCGCTAATACAGGTAGCCCATCGGTTAGTTGATCCCTGGCACCGAAACCAGGACGTCAGCGTTCGACCGCCTTATTGGGCGGGGTCCTGCGTCTGTTGCATGTAGTCGTGTTGAATAACTGCTACGCAATAGCGTCACAACGAAGAGAAGCGGCGAAAACCTTAAGGCCACTGCCGACGTTTTCAGGGTCGGCCACAAGCTTCATGAGGATTGCTCGCCAAGTCTTCTCGCCCTTGTACTGGACGTTCAGGCCAGGTCAGCTTCTTCAATCTGCCTTGTGGGCAGCGTGTATCCGGGAAAAACAGCTCGGCGGTCAGACGAGCTTGCTCAAACGTGTTGCCTGTACTCCCGATCGGGG
Organism: Pseudomonas sp. GL-R-26; assembly: GCF_019947365.1. Taxonomy (NCBI): domain Bacteria; kingdom Pseudomonadati; phylum Pseudomonadota; class Gammaproteobacteria; order Pseudomonadales; family Pseudomonadaceae; genus Pseudomonas; species Pseudomonas sp. GL-R-26. Next base: position 54,354 of record NZ_JAGYGI010000009.1, read on the forward strand.
AGACGTCTGCATCATGCAAGGGCAAATCGGAGGCGTCAACGGTTTTGTAGTGAATATTTTCAGTCACTACATATTGTCGGACAAAGCTGTTGGGAATTAGCAGGCGGAGTCGAAGGTGTGTCGGTCAGGACGACAAGGACGGACACTCAAAGCGGTAAAAAGTGCAGGGATAACGGTCAACCACCTGCTGATGCAAGGTGAAACCGTCAACGTTGAGCCCCGGCATTACGGCGGCCCAGAACAGGCGTGCCGGCTGGTTCGCCTCGATGTGGAAAATCTGCCATTGACCGGGGAATCGGCTCAAGAGGGTGGAAACGACAAATCGCGCGACGCCCCGGCCACGGAAGCGTCGACTGACAAACAGATAGCCGATGTTGTAGTCGGCACCGGGTAGATGGACCTGGTTATCCACGCTCACGAAGCCGGCCAGTTCACTGTCGACCTTGATCAGGAATGGCCGGGTGGCCGGGTTTCGCCAGTAGTCGGGCATGGGCAGGATGTTGAACAAACCGTATTCGCCCAGTTTCAGCGGCAACCATTCGCTGAAGTCGTAGGTGTAGAACTGCATCAGGTTCTCGATGGTTTCCAGTTCATCGCGTTGGGCGGCGTGCAGTTCTATCGAAGGCATACGAAGTGGCTCCTGATCGGCCAAGGGACACCATTGATTATGGCCGGCGTCGCACGACCCTGTGGCAAGGGAGCTTGCTCCCGTTGAGTCGCGAAGCGGCTCTCGCTTTCAAACAAAATCATTGGGCCTGCTGCGCAGTCCAGCGGGAGCAAGCTCCCTCGCCACAGGGTTCGGTGGCGGGTTTAAGTATTGCTTGCCGGCTTTGCCCTGCGCTTGGTGCCGCTTGCTGGTTTGCGTGGGGTGCTCTTGCGTTTCTTCTTCCATGGGGCTGCGGCGGAGCCGCCGGGCGGTGGGCCGCTGATGGTCAGGCTCAGGCCGGAACAGCGACTGACCTGCTTGCTCATCCACGCCGCCTGTTTGGTGACGAACTCTTCCAGGCTCATTTCGCCGCTTTGCACCATGTCCAGGGCTTGCTCCCAGATCGCCGTAGTGCCCGGATCGGCGATGGCCCGCGGTACGGCGTCGATCAGGCTGAACGCGGCCGGCGTGGCGGCCAGGGCCTTACCGTTCTTGACCAGATAACCACGGTCGAGCAGGCCCTGAATGATCGACGCGCGAGTCGCTTCGGTGCCGATGCCGGTAGTGTCCTTGAGCTTTTGCTTGAGCAGCGGGTCTTGCACCAGTTTGGCGACATTCTTCATGGCCTTGATCAGGTCGCCTTCCGTGAACGGCTTTGGCGGTTGCGTCCACAGGTCCTTGAATTGCACGCCGGCCACTGCGCAATCGATGCCTTCGGCCAGGTTGGGCAGAGTCTGTGGCGCCGGGGCTTCGCGCCCCTTGGCCGGAGCCAGTGCTTCGGGCAGGGCGCGTTTCCAGCCCGGCTCGATGATCTGCTTGCCGACAGCGCGCAGGCCCTCTCCAGCACAGTCGAAGTCGGCCTGGGTGCGATCGTATTCGTGATTGGGCAGGAACTGCGCCAGGTATCGGGCGCGGATCAGTGTGTAGACCGCACGCTGTTTGCCCGCCAGGCGTTCGAGATTTTTTGCCGCAGCCGTGGGGATGATGCCGTGGTGCGCGCTGACCTTGGCATCGTTCCAGGCCCGTGAGCGCCGTTGCGGATCAAGGTGATCGTGCAAGGCGTTCAACGCCGGATCGGCCTGGCGCAATGCCGCCAGAATGGCCGGTGCCTCGCTGTGCTGGCTGAGGGGCAAGTAGCCGCAATCACTGCGCGGATAAGTAATGACTTTGTGGGTTTCGTAGAGCGCCTGGGCGATGTCGAGGGTTTCCTGGGCGCCGAGGCCGAGCTTCTTCGAGCAGACCTCCTGCAGGGTGCCCAGATCGAACGGCAGCGGGGCCACTTCGCGCATTCGTTCGGTGCGCAGCTTGATCACCCGCGCACTGGCCGCGCCGCTCATGGCGGCCGCCGCTTGTTGTGCCAGCGCCTGGTTCAGGCAGCGGTCCTGATCGTCGCAAAGCTCCGATGCCGCGCGCCATTGAGCGGTGAATGCGGTGCCGTTGTGCAGCAGTTGCACGTCGATGGCCCAATAGGGGACGGGCACAAAGTCGGCGATGCTGCGATCGCGATCCACCACCAGGCGCAAGGTAGGCGTTTGCACCCGGCCCACCGGCAACACGCCTTGATAGCCGGACTGGCGCCCCAGCAGGGTGAACAGCCGGCTCATGTTCATGCCGATCAGCCAGTCGGCCCGGGAACGCCCGAGGGCCGAGTGATAGAGGCTGAAGGTTTCGTTCCCCGGTTTGAGGGCCGCGAGGGCCTTGCGGATGGACGCATCGTCCAGCGCCGACAGCCAGAGGCGGCGGATCGGTCCGCGATAGCGGCAATGCTCCACCAGTTCCCGGGCGATCATCTCGCCCTCGCGGTCGGCGTCCGTGGCAATGATCAGTTCGGAGGCTTCGCCGAGCAGGCGTTTGACCGCCTTGTACTGGCTGGCGGTACGCGGCTTGACGGTCATTTTCCATTTTTCGGGAATGATCGGCAGGTCGGCCAGCACCCAGCGCTTGTAGCGCGCGTCGTAGGCATCCGGCGGTGCTGTTTCCAGCAGGTGGCCGATGCACCAGGTCACCGTGATGTCTGTTCCCAGCCAGCAGCCATCGCCCCGGCGCCGGGCGCCTAGGACTGCCGCAATGTCTTTGGCCTGGGAAGGTTTTTCACAGAGGTACAGCCGCATAACCACCATCGTCGATCTATGTGTCAGGGGTGCACAGAATGGCGCTTGATGAGCGATGGAGCAATCTTTATCTGTATGGATGTACAGCTTTGTATGTCGCTCCCGTTCGGCTGCGAAGCAGTCGCGAGGGTAAAACTTGGGTTATACCTGATAAATCGAGGTTTCAGGTTTTGGGGCTGCTGCGTAGCCCATCGCGGGCAAGCCACGCTCCCACATCGATTTGCAGGTCCATCACCGTCATGAGGAACGTTTTCCATGAAAAGCTCCGGTCCTAGTCCTGTCATCACCATCGCCGAGCAGCCTGGCTGTCTGCTGGTGAGATTTCACGGCATTCAAGTGGCCGCCTCGGCGCGAGCACTGGTGTTGCTGGAGGCCAACTACCCGCCGGTGTACTACGTGCCGCGAGAGGACATCGACGAGAAGTACTTCGCCCGCACCGACCACACCAGTTATTGCCCGTACAAGGGCGATGCCAGCTATTTCAGCCTGCAGGTGCCGGGGCATGAAAGTGCCAACGCAGTGTGGAGTTACGAGGATCCCAAGGTGTCGGTGGAGCAAATCCGCGGATACCTGGCGTTCTATCCGGATCAAGTGAAGTTCGAGTTGCTTGATGCCGAGGTCTGATCGGGGTTGATCGCCGCGACGAGGGAGCCAGCTCCCTCGTCGACAGGCATTGCCTCAGTTCTTGTCGAGATCCACGTTGCGCGTTTCGCGCAGACAAATCATCCCCACCACCAGGCTCACCCCGGTGATCACCACCGGGTACCACAGCCCGTAGAAGATGTCCCCGGTGTACACCACCAACGCGAACGATACGGTCGGCAGGAAACCGCCGAACCAGCCGTTGCCGATGTGGTAGGGCAGGGACATCGAGGTGTAGCGGATGCGGGTCGGGAACAGTTCGACCATCAACGCCGCCAGCGGGCCGTAGCACATCGCGGAGATGATGATCAGCGCGACGATCAGCGCCACGATCATCGGTTTGTTGATCTGCTGCATGTCAGCCTGTTGCGGGTAACCGGCGAGGGTCACGGCACCGCGCAGGGCGGCTTCGTCGAAACCATCGATCTTCACGTCACCGACGCTGACCTGCACGCCGCTGCCGGCCGGGGCCGCTGCGCTCTGGTACGGCAGGCCCTGCTTGACCAGGAAGGTCTTGACCTTGTCGCACGGGCTGTCGAATTTCGCCTTGCCCACCGGGTCGAACTGGAAGGTGCAGGTGGCCGGGTCGGCCATCACGGTGATCGGTGCCTGGCGACTGGCCTGGTCGATGGCCGGGTTGGCGTAGTGGGCCAGGGTCTTGAAGATCGGGAAGTACAGCGCGGTGGCCAGCAGCAGGCCGATCATCAGCACCGGTTTACGCCCGACCTTGTCCGACAGCCAGCCAAAGAAAATGAAGAAAGGCGCGCCAATGGTCACGCTGACAATCAGCAAGCCGTTGGCCACCGCCGGGTCCATTTTCAGGAACTGGGTGAGGAAGAACAGCACATAGAATTGCGCGGCATAGAAGGTCACCGCTTGCCCGGCATTGATGCTGAACAGGGCGATCAGCACCACCTTGAGGTTTTCCCATTTGCCGAAGGAGTCGCGAATCGGTTGTTTGCACAGCTTGCCTTCTTCTTTCATTTTCACGAAGGCCGGCGACTCATGCAGGCTCATGCGAATCCAGGTCGAGATGCCCAGCAGCACGATGGAAAACAGGAACGGAATGCGCCAGCCCCAGACTTCGAACTGGTCACCGGTGAAGTAGCGGCAGCCCAACACCACCAGCAGCGACAGCAGTAGGCCCAGAGTCGCGGTGGACTGAATCCAGCTGGTGTGGAAGCCCCGCTTGCCGACGGGCGCGTGCTCGGCGACATAGGTCGCGGCGCCGCCGTATTCACCGCCCAGGGCCAGGCCCTGGAGCATGCGCAGCATCACCAGGATGATCGGCGCGGCGATGCCGATGCTGGCGTAGGTCGGCAGCAGCCCAACGCAGAACGTCGCCAGGCCCATGAGGATGATGGTGGCGAGGAAGGTGTACTTGCGCCCGATCATGTCCCCCAACCGCCCGAACACCAGCGCGCCGAACGGCCGGACGATGAAGCCGGCGGCGAAGGCCATCAGCGCGAAGATAAACGCCGTGGTGTCGTTGACCCCGGCGAAGAACTGCTTGCTGATCACCGCCGCGAGGGCGCCATAGAGGAAAAAGTCGTACCACTCGAAGACCGTCCCGAGGGACGAGGCGAAGATGACTTTCTGGGTTTCCTGGCTGGTGCCCGCGCTGCGCACGGCTTCCAGGGTTTGAACGTTCTCTGACATACCGGTATCCCTCACAGTGATTGTTTTTGTTGTTCCACTGGTGTTGCGTGTTCCTTGCAGGGGTGATGCTCGATGTCCGTGAATCTGATGCGGTCCTTGTGGGAGCGGGCTTGCTCGCGAAAGCGTCGTGTCATTCAACATCAATGTGAATGATCCACCGCCTTCGCGAGCAAGCCCGCTCCCACAGGTGATGTGTTTACAGAAGGGTTGAGGATCATCTGCGCAGCCTTCTCGGCAATCATCAGCGTCGGCGAGCAGGTGTTGCCCGAGGTGATGCGCGGCATGATCGAGGCATCGGCAATGCGCAGGCCGGGGATGCCGTGGACCTTGAGTTGCGCATCGACCACGGCGTCGGCGTCATTGCCCATGCGGCAGGTGCCCACCGGATGGAAAATCGTGGTGCCGATCCGTGCGGCGGCTTCGTGCAGTTGTTCTTCGCTTTGCAGGCTGTCACCGGGCAGGTATTCCACCGGATTGAAGGCGCGCAGTGCCGGGGCAGCGACGATGCGCCGGGTCAGGCGGATGGCGTCGGCGGCGACCCGCAAATCCTCCGGGTGGCTCAGGTAATTGGGTTGGATCAGCGGGGCTTCTTGCGGATCGGCGGAGCGGATTTCCACCCGGCCACGGCTTTGCGGGCGCAGATCGCAGACCGATGCGGTGAACGCCGGGAAGGCATGCAGCGGTTCGCCAAAGCGCTCCAGCGACAGCGGTTGCACGTGATATTCGAGGTTGGCTGACGTCTGCTCCGGCCCCGAGCGGGCAAAGGCGCCCAACTGGCTCGGCGCCATGGACAGCGGGCCACTGCGGTCATACAGGTAGCGCAGGCCCATGCCCATCTTGCCCCACAGGCTGCCGGCAATCTGGTTCAGGGTGCGGGCATTTTCCAGCTTGTAGATCAGCCGCAGTTGCAGGTGATCCTGCAGGTTGCCACCGACGCCGGGTAGCTCATGGGCGACCCCAATACCCAGCCGTTCCAGCAGCGGACGCGGGCCGATGCCGGAGCGTTGCAGGATGCTGGGCGAACCGACCGAGCCGGCACACAGGACGATCTCTTTGCGCGCCTTGAAGGTTTTCGCCTGGCCTTGCCAGCGGGCACTGACCGCCGAGGCGCGGCCATTGTCCAGCAGCACGCGGTCGACTTCGACACCGGTCAGCACGGTGAGATTGGGACGCTGGCGAATGGGTTTGAGAAAGGCCTTGGACGCGTTCCAGCGGATGCCGGCCTTCTGATTGACTTGGAAATAGCCGCAACCTTCGTTGTCGCCCTGGTTGAAGTCATCGATGCTGGCGATGCCACTTTGTTCGGCGGCACTGCGGAAAGCGTCGAGAATCGGCCATGACAGGCGCTGGCGTTCAACTCGCCATTCGCCCGCGACGCCATGAAATTCGGCGGCACCGGCAAAGTGGTTTTCACTCTGCTTGAACAGCGGCAACACCTCTTGCCAGCTCCAGCCAGGGTTGCCGTCGGCGGCCCAGCGGTCGTAGTCGCCGGCCTGGCCGCGCATGTAGATCATGCCGTTGATCGAGGAGCAGCCACCCAGTACCTTGCCGCGCGGGTAGCTCAGGGCGCGGCCTTGCAGGCCCGGTTGCGCTTCGGTCTTGAAGCACCAGTCGGTGCGCGGGTTGCCGATGCAAAACAGGTAGCCCACGGGGATGTGAATCCACGCGTAGTTGTCGCGACCACCGGCCTCGAGCAGCAACACGCGATGTTGCGCATTGGCCGACAAACGATTGGCCAGCAGACATCCGGCCGGCCCGGCCCCGACCACGATGTAATCGTATTCATCAAGGGAAGTCTGCATCCCTGACCTCGCGTTGTTGTTCTTGTTGTCTGTCATCCTAGTTGTTAGCTTTCGTCAAAAGAATGTTAGTTTTTGCGCAGCCGCTGTGCGTTTTTAAACAGCATCCCGAACGGCAAAGAACAAGGACGCTTCATGTTCGACTGGAATGACCTGCGGTTTTTTCTCGAATTGCAGCGCAGCGGGCGTTTGCTCACGGCTGCCCGGCGCTTGAACACCACCCATGCCACCGTGGCGCGGCACATCGAGGCCATCGAAAAGAGCCTCGGTACGGCGTTGTTCGTCCAGCATGCCCAGGGGTATGAGATGACCCCGGCAGGCGAGGCGTTGCTTAAACACGCCGAGGCGATGGAGAACGTGGCGCTGCTGGCCCAGGAGGAAATCACCCAGTCCACCGCGCCGCTGGGCAAGATCCGCGTTGGGGTGACGGAAGGGCTGGGCATCATGTTCCTGGCCAGTCGCATGAGCGGCTTGTTCGAGCGCTATCCGGGGCTGGAGGTGGAACTGGTGGCGGTGCCGCGGTTTGTCAGCATCCTCAACCGCGAGGCGGAAATCAGCATCCACCTCGAACGCCCGGCCGCCGACATGCTGGTCACTCGTAAACTCACCGACTATCGCCTGGCGCTCTATGCCAGCCAGGACTACCTCGACCGTTCACCGCCGTTGCGCAGTCGCGAGGACCTCGGGCGCCATGCGTGGATTGGCTATGTCGATGATTTGCTGTTCAGTCAGGAACTGATGTTCCTCAACAGCTTCTGCCGCAACCCGCGGGTGGTGTTTCACAGTACCAGCGTGATCGCCCAGCAACAGGCAGCGCGCTCAGGTCTGGGGATTGCCGTGCTGCCGTGCTACATGGCCAGTGCCGATCCCGGTCTGGTGCCATTGCTGCCGGACGAAAGCATCCAGCGTAGCTACTGGATCAGCACCCGCCGGGAGCTGCACAAGTCGGTGCGGTTGCGGGTGTTGTGGGATTATGTGGTGGAGTTGTGTGAGCGGGAGCAGGGGTTGTTGCAGGGGGCAGTTTCCCTCGGTGCCTGAGCTGACGCTATCGCGGGCAAGCCCGCTCCCACAGGTTTTTGTGCTGTTCACACCAACTGTGTAGCACAGCAGATCCCTGTGGGAGCGGGCTTGCCCGCGATGGCGGCGGTCCATCCAGAATTGATCCTACGGCTTAACCAACAATCTCGAACGCCGTACTGGCCAGCCGTTCACCATTGACCAGGACATGCACCGCATGGCGCCCCGCATAATGCCGGCGGGTGGTGAGTTCCTTGATCTGCTGGCCACGGCTGACGGCTTCGACGGCGTTGCCCGGCAGCGTCAGCGCCTTGAGTTTGAACACCTTCGCCGAGGTGCTGCCATTGGCCTTGACGTAATCGATGGCGTAGTCGATCACCAGGCGCTGACTGTTTTCTACCGTGGACCTGACGGCAAACGACAGGGTGATTTTTTCTCCCAGGCCAATCACCGGCGGTTCGACTTTCACATCGACGATCTCGACTTCGGGCTTGCCGCCCGCACCGATGATCGCCAGTGCCCGCTGGTTGCCCTGTTTGATCAGGCTGCGCAGGGCGTGCTTGGCGATCCATGCGGTGTGCCGGTTGTCCAGCGACCAGCCTTCAATCAGATCCAGCACCCAGTCGGGATGATCCTTGGTGATGTCGTTGAGGTGGTTGGCCACAGATTTGCGCACGTACAGGCTGGTGTCGGCCTTGAGGTTGTCGAGGATGTTCGCGGCCAGTGTCGGATCGGCCTGGATGGGCTCCAGCCGGAATGACCAGGGCAGGCGTGGCCGGCATCCTTCGCTGGCCAGGCGCCGTACATGCTCGTTGTCGTCCAGCGACCAGGCATGCATCAGCTTGAGCGAGCGATCGAGGTCACTGCGCAGAAAGTGACGGATTGCGAATTCCGAAGAGCCAAATGCGGTGAAGTACTTCAGCGCGTCCATCGACTGATCGAACGCATGGGCGCCGTAGCTGGCGACGTAGTGCGGCAGGCACATGCCGACAAAGCCGCTGTTCAGGCGCGGGGCGAGGGCGCGCAGCACCTGCAGCGACGCCTCGTAGTCCAGGGGCAGCACGGCGTGCAGGCACTCGCTGACCCGGGCCATGCGCTGCATGACGCTGAGGTCTGCCAGGCCGGATTGGGCCAGCTTCAGGAAGCGCCAGGCTTCGAATGGCGGATAGACAGCGGTCATTTCGCTGGCGATGTGCTGGAGGCGCTCGGCGTTGAAGATTTCCTTGAGGGCCGGAGATTGTTGGTCAGTCATGGTGTTTCCCTGGCAATTGTTGTTGATCCATCACACCGCGTTATCGTTCATCGCGAGCAGGCCCTCATATTCACCTCATTTGGTGCCCGCCTGCTCCTGCAGTTGATCCGACTCGAACAACCTGCCCAGTTCGACCCGCGCTTCCTGCGCCGTCTGCATCACTTTCACCGCGTCGTCATACACCGCATGCTGGGCTTCAAGCACCTCTTCGTCGTGCTGCTTGAAGCGTTTGATCCGCGCATCCGCCTGGGCCTGGGTCAATCCCAGGCCGATCAGGGTTTGCCGGCTCATTTCCAGGCTCGAATAAAAGGTTTCGCGCACGGCGTGAGCGCCGACATCCATCAGCCGGTGCACATGCTGGCGGTTACGGGCACGGGCGATGATTTTCATGTGCGGGTAGAGCTTGCGCACCAGTTCGGCGGTCTTGATGTTGGTGTCCGGGTCGTCGGTGGCGATCACGAAATATTCGGCTTCCCCGACCTTGGCCGCGTTGAGGATTTCCGGGCGCATCGGGTCGCCGTAGAACACCGGCACGCCACCGAAGCTGCGGGACAGTTCGATGGTTTCCACCGAGGTGTCGAGGGCCACGAACTTGATGTTCTGCGCGCGCAATATCCGCGCAACGATCTGCCCCATGCGACCCATGCCGGCGATCACCACCCGTGGTGCGTCGGCGTCGATTTCGCGGAACTTCTCCGGTACTTCCACCGGTTGCACTTTCGGGCTGACCAGGCGTGCGCAAAGCAGCAGCAACAGTGGCGTCACGGCCATGGACAGGGTGATGGTCAGCACCAGCAAGTCATACAGCTCCGTGGCGAACAGCCCGTGGTCGCGACCAATCTTGAACACCACAAAGGCAAATTCACCACCGGCCGCCAACACGATGCCCAGGCGGATCGCACTGACCTTTTTCAAGCCCCCGGCCAGGCGACCGACCAGGAACAACAGCGGCAGTTTGATCGCGATCAGCAGCAGGGTCAGGCCCAGCACCGCCATCGGCATGTTCAGCAACAGGCTCAGGTTCGCGCCCATGCCGACGCTGATGAAAAACAGCCCGAGCAACAGGCCCTTGAACGGTTCGATCTGGGCTTCCAGTTCATGGCGATACTCGGAGTCCGCCAGCAGCAGGCCGGCGAGGAAGGCGCCCAGGGCCATGGATATTCCGACCAGCTCCATCAGCCATGCCGTGCCAATCACTACCAGCAACGCCGTGGCGGTGGAGACCTCTGGCAGCGCGGTTTTGGTCACCACGCGAAACACCGGCCGCAGCAGATAACGCCCGCCGATCACCACCACGGCGATGCTGGCCAGCACTTGCAGGCCGTGGTTCAGGTTTTCGCTGGCGGTCGTGCTGTGATCGCCACCGGCAAGCAACGGCACCATGGCGATCAAGGGGATCGCGGCGATGTCCTGAAACAACAGGATCGCGAACGCCAGCCGCCCGTGGGGGCTTGTCAGTTCCTTGCGCTCAGCCAGGCTTTGCAGGCCGAACGCCGTGGACGACAACGCCAGGCCCAGGCCCAGGACGATCGCGGTGTTCAACGGCTGGCCAAACAGCCAAAGCGCAACCACGCCAATCACCGTGCCAGTGAGCAACACTTGCGCCAGGCCCACGCCGAACACTGACTTGCGCATCACCCACAAGCGTCGTGGCGACAGTTCCAGGCCGATGATGAACAGCAGCAACACCACGCCGAGTTCGGAAATGTTCGCGACGCTTTGCGGATTGTCGATCAGGCCCAGCACCGACGGGCCGATGATCACCCCGGCAAACAGATAGCCCAGAACCGCCCCCAGTTGCAGGCGCTTGGCCAAGGGAACGATGAGCACGGCCGCCATCAGAAATACGACAGCGGCTTGTAGCGGGTTGCCTTCATGGGGCATGGGCGAAACTCCAGAACTCGACACAGCGGGGGTGACAAGAATAAAGGCTGGGCCCTTCGGCGTCAGCAAAACGCTCGGGCTCAGATGTTACAATTTGCATTAATTGGTTACATTTATAGAATTAGCTGATCAATCAAACTGTCCCTCTCGAGTAGACCCCATGGCGATCAACTTCGACCTCAACGATCTGCAGGCTTTTCGTGCCGTGGTCGAGCAGGGCAGCTTCCGCAAGGCCGCCGATACGGTACGGATATCCCAGCCAGCCTTGAGCCGGCGCATCGAAAAGCTCGAAGACGCCCTCGGCGTGCGGCTGTTCGAGCGCACCACGCGCAAGGTCAGCCTGACCCAGGCCGGACGGGGTTTCATGCCCAGCGTCGAGCGCCTGCTGGACGATCTGGACGTGGCATTGCTGGGCATCAGCGAAGTCGCTTCGACCCGACTCGGCCATGTCACGGTCGCCTGTGTACCCTCGGCGGCTTACTACTTCATGCCGCGAGTGATCGCGCACTATCACCGGCAGTTTCCACGGATCAAGGTCAAGGTGCTGGACTCCAGCGCCCACGACGTATTGAGTGCGGTGGTCAATGGCGAAGCGGATTTCGGCCTGAGCTTCATGGGCACGCTGGAAGCCGAAGTGGATTTCGAGCCCTTGGTGCAAGAGGGGTATGTAGTGGCGTGCCGGCGCGATCATCCGCTGGCGGGGCGAAGCAGTGTCACTTGGGACGAGTTCTATCAGCAGGACTACATCTCGCTGGATAAAACCTCGGGCAACCGTTTTCTGCTGGATCAGGCACTGACCGGCGTGGTGCCGCAGCGGCCGAGCATCTGCGAAACCCGTCACGTGACCACCATGATCGGGCTGGTGGAGGCCGGGTTGGGCGTGGCGGCGGTGCCGCTGATGGCGATGCCGGCGGCGGACCATCCGATCCTGACGCGGGTGCCGTTGACCGATCCGCAGGTGATGCGCAGCGTCGGTCTGATCAAGCGCCGGGGGCGAACCCTGACCCCGGCGGCATTGGAGCTGGAACGGCTGGTGGTGGAGATGAAAGTCCTGTAGCCGTCGGTCAGCGACTGACCGAGTCCAGTCCGGTTGCTTTCACGTCCGGTTGAGCCTGGGCCGAGGCCATGTAGTCCAGTAAAGCCTTGGCTTCGGCCGGGTGCCGGGCACCTACCGGGATGCCGGCGGCAAACCGGGTGACCGACTGCACAGACTCCGGAATCTTCGCCACGAAACTGACCCCCGGCACCGGCAACAATTCGCTGACCTGCTGGAAGCCAAGTTGATAGTCGCCAGTGGCAACCACCGAACCCACGGGGATTTTCGCCACCATGGTCGACTTGGGCTTGAGCTGGTCTTCGATCCCCAGGCGCTTGAACAGTTGCTGCTCGATGTACACGCCGCTGGCGCTGTCGGAGTAGGCCACTGATTTGGCGTCGAGCAGCGTCTTTTTCAGGCCCTCGACGTTGCTGATATCCGGTTTCGGCGCACCTTCACGCACCACCAGGCCAATGCGCGAATCCGCCAGTTCGACACGGGAAGCCGGGTCGACCTTGCCCTGCTTGATCAAATCGTCCAGAGCGTAACCGACCATGATCACCACGTCGGCTTGCTCACCCCGGGCCAGGCGATTGGGAATCGCTTCGGGGGCCTTGCCCATGGAGGGACCGAGCGCGGTGTCGAGGGTGTTGCCGGTGGAAGCGGCGAATTTCGGGCCGAGGATCTTGTAGGCTGCCGTGAAGCCGCCGGAGGTCATCACGCGGATCTCTTCAGCCTGGGCAATGCTGCTCAAGCCCAGGCTGACCAGCAACGCGAGGGCGGCAAGATTGAAGGTTTTTTTCATGGTCATGTTCTCGATGAAGGGCCGGTTCACGACGCCACCGGTTGCAGATGATTCGAGGCGCGGCGATAGAGCATGAGCGTGGCGCACAGCGCGCACAGTGCTGCAAAGCTCATCCAGTAACCCGGCGCCGCCTTGTCGCCGGTGTACTGGATCAGCAAGGTCGACATCGCCGGGGTGAACCCGCCGAACACGGCCGTGGCCAGGCTATAGGCGAGGGAGAAACCGGCCACCCGGACTTCCACGGGCATGATCTCCGTCAGCGCCGGAATCATCGCGCCGTTGTACAGGCCGTAGATGAACGACAGCCACAACAGCACCAGCAGCATGTGGATGAAGCTGGGCGCGTTCACCAGATAGGTCAGCACCGGGTAAGTGGTGGCGATGGCCAACAAGGCCATGGCGATCAACACCGGACGTCGACCGATGCGGTCCGAGAGGGCGCCACCGATCGGCAGCCAGATGAAATTCGAAACGCCCACCAGCAATGTCACCAGCAGCGCATCGGACGTGCTCAGGTGCAGCACGGTTTTACCAAAGGTCGGCGCGTACACCGTGATCAGGTAGAACGCGGTGGTGGTCAGGGCGACCATCATCATGCCCGCGAACACGGTCAGCCAGTTTTGCCCCAGGGTGCGGAACACCTCACCCATGCTCGGGCGGTGTTTGCGGGTGGCGAACTCTTCGGTCTCCTCCAGGTTGCGGCGTAGCAGGAAGATGAACGGCACGATCATGCAGCCGACGAAGAACGGAATCCGCCAGCCCCAATCGGCAATCACGCTCGGCGCCATCCACTGGTTCAAGGCGTAACCCAGCGCGGCGGCGACGATGATCGCCACTTGCTGGCTGCCCGACTGCCAACTGGTGAAAAAGCCCTTGTGGCCGGGTGTGGCGATCTCGGCGAGATACACCGACACGCCGCCCAGTTCCGCACCGGCGGAAAAGCCCTGCAGCAGCCGCCCGATCAGCACCAGGGCCGGGGCGAACAGACCGATGGTTTCGTAACCGGGCACCAGCACAATCAGGATGGTGCCGCTGGCCATGATCGACAGGGTCACGATCAACCCTTTGCGTCGACCCACATCATCGATATAGGCACCCAGCACCACGGCGCCCAACGGACGCATCAAAAAGCCTGCACCGAACACGGCGAAGGTCATCATCAGCGAGGCGAATTCGCTGCTGGCCGGAAAGAACACGGCAGCGATCTGCGTGGCATAGAAACCGAAAAGGAAGAAGTCGAACTGTTCGAGGAAGTTGCCCGAGGTGACCCGGAAAATGGCACTGGCGCGAGAGCGTCCGCGCGGGATTGAGGCTGTCATCGATAAATACTCCACCGCTTTTATGACGTGCGCCGGCTGGACGCGGCGCACGGTTCTTATTGGGGCTGATAGTGGAGCAGGGGCATCGATATGTTAATTGCATTGTTGGCATGCATTGATGCGTGAAGCGGATCAATGCATTCGTGGCCTTGCTCGTGCAGTTACCGGTACAGGCTCCCGTCGACGAAGCGCTATTCGCTATGCGCCCGCGCAACGCTCTCGGTGCCCAGCCGATATTGATTGTTCCCGCTGCGTTTGGCCTCATACATCGCCAGGTCGGCAATGTGCAGCAAACGGTCGATACTCGACGCATGATCGGGGAACACCGCGACGCCGAGGCTGGTGCCGATGTGGCGCTGGTCGTTGCCGATGGTGACGGGCGGGGAGAGTTCGACGAAGATTTTCTGGCAGATGCTGCGCGCTTCGTCTTGAAGGCTATTGCCCTGGGGCAGGTCCTGGAGAATGACCACGAATTCGTCGCCGCCGATCCGGGCGACGGTGTCGGTGCCGCGCAGAATGCGCTTGAGCCGGGTGGCGGTCGTGACCAGCACGCGGTCGCCGGCCGCATGACCATAGCGGTCGTTGATGGCCTTGAAACCATTGAGGTCGACAAACACCAGCGCCACCCGCGTGGCACTGGTGCGCGCCAGCTCCAGCGCTTCGGACAGGCGTTCTTCGAGCACCAGGCGATTGGGCAGGCCGGTCAACGGGTCGTAATGGGCCAGGTGCTTGAGGTAGTTGGCCGAGGCCTTTTCTTCGGTGATGTCGCGTACCACGCCCATCATCTTGACCGTTTCGTCGTGGTCGTTCTTGACCACGTTGCCGGTTTCGCGCAGCCAGCGGATCGTTCCGTCGGGCCAGACCACGCGGTATTCCTCGTCATGGTTTTCGCCGGTTTCCAGGCAACGCAGTTCGCCGGCCCGAACCCTGGGCCGGTCGTCCGGATGCACGCAGGAGCAGAACAGGGCGTAGGAGGGCGTCACTTCGCCGATCTTGAAGCCGAACATGCCGAAAATCGCATCTGACCAGTACAACCGGTCGGTGTCGACATCCCAATCCCAGGTGCCGATGCGGGCAAAGTACTGGCTGCGTTTGAAGCGCTCGGCGTCGCCGTCCTGATGGATGCTCTGGCCTTCGGACAGGCGGGTGACGATGCTGCGATATTCGGCCAGTTGCTTTTGCAGCGAACGTTCGCGCCAGACCAGCGCGACGATCAGGGTGAGCGTCGTTGAACCAAGGATGACGCTGGTCCAGAGCAGGATCATTCGGGGATGGCCATCAGGGCGGTGAACCGTAGGGTAATTGTTGATTATTTTAGTTCAGCAAACCGCTTTGAACGCCGCGCGGGAGGCGGCAATGGTTGCCAATCGCGAGCAAATCTGGGAAAACGGCGCCCATCAGGCCCTTGAGGGCGAGAGAGCATACGAGTGAATTCAATGAATGACGAGCTTCAGGTAATCGATCTTCAGGTGGGTGACGGAAAAGCCGCCGTAAAAGGCGCGCTGATCACCACCCAGTACCGTGGTTGGCTGGAGGACGGGACCGAATTCGACTCTTCCTACAGCCGGGGCAAACCCTTCCAGTGCGTGATCGGCACCGGGCGGGTCATCAAGGGCTGGGACCTGGGCATCATTGGCATGCAGGTCGGTGGCAAGCGCAAGGTGTTGGTGCCGGCGCACCTTGCCTATGGCGAGCGCACCATGGGCAAGATCACGCCGAATTCGAACCTGATCTTCGAAATTGAATTGCTGGAAGTGCTGACGCGGGATGATTGACCCTCAGGCCTGAAAGGTTTCCCGGTACGCGTACAGGCCAGGTGTGCCGCCGGTCATGACGAACAGCACGTTGTCCCCGGTGGCGAATCGCCCTTGCTGCAAGTCGGCCAGCAATCCCGCAAAGGCTTTGCCGGAGTACACCGGGTCGACCAGCAGGCCTTCGGCACGGGCCATCAGGCGTACCGCGTCCTGCATGGCGGCGGTTGGCAAACCATAGCCGGCGCCCAGCTGGCTGCCATCAATCACCATCTCATCAGCCTGCACCTCGGCGCTGCTGCCCAGTAGCGCCAGTGTCTCGCGGGTCAATTGCAGAGTTCTCGTCGCTGATGAGTCCTGGTCGGACAACACCGAGTACGACTTGACCAGGGAAGTACCCCGGCCAAGCAAATGGAAGCCCGCCGCGAGCCCTGCATGGGTCCCGGCGCTACCATTGGGGACCACCACTTGATTGAACGTCAGGTCCAGCTCCGCCTCTTGCCGGGCGATTTCCGCTGCGCAGCGAGCGTAGCCGAGGCTGCCCAAAGGGGTCGAGCCACCGGTCGGCAGAACCATGACCTTGCGCCCGCAATCCCGAAGCTGCGCCGCCCTGGCCTCGGCTTTGGCCAGTGAGTCGGTACCGCCGGCAAACACCTGCATCTGTGCGCCGAACAGTTGGTCGAGCAGCACGTTGCCATTGAGTTCGTAATCCACCTCGGCCTTGGCGACGGCCCGGGTCAGGAACAGCTCGCAGTCGATGCCCAGCCGGGCGCACACCGCGGCGGTCAGGCGCGCATGATTGGACTGGATACCTCCCACGGTAATGATCGTATCGACCCCGGCTTGCAGCGCCGCGCCAATATGGAATTCAAGTTTGCGCAGCTTGTTGCCGCCCGCGCCGATCAACATATGGTCGTCGCGTTTGAGAAACAGGCCGATACCCTGCTTGTCCAGGCCCAGCTGCTGTTCGAGTCGCGCAGCCCGCTGGATGGGGGTGGGACCTTGCAGCAGGTCTGCCCGCGCAAAAACACTCAGGGACTTGTCCAGTTGGGTCTGCATCGATCGAGCCTCGTTGTTCACCATGATCAGGCTGACTTTATGGAGAAAGGTCGGTGGGATAAACGCACTGCCGGTCATGACTGTTTTAACACGGTGTAACTAATCGGCCGGGCGGCGGGACTTTCCAGGTCGCTTTGGATAGGCTGAACCGGACTTGAAACCACGATCTGAAGAGGAGAAGGCGGGTTGCCAATCAACGAATACGCCACGGCCATCGAACTGCTGGACGAGTCTTATCGGCATTGGACCGGTGAACCCCTGCCAGCACCGCAGGCGCTGAGCGGGCCTGAACGCCTGCTCTGGCTGCACGCCCACGCGCCCTACAGCTTGCTGGCCCACGGCACGGAGGACGACCCTCTGTTCTTCTACGCCAATGAACAGGCGCTGACCTGCTTCAAGTACCCGCGCCCGGAATTTCTGGGCATGCCGTCACGCTTCAGCGCCTCGCCACTGGACCGCGCGGTGCGCCAGACCCTGCTGGAGCAGGTCACGGCCCATGGCATTGCCCACGGTTACAGCGGCTATCGGGTGGATCGGCAGGGTAGTGCCTTCATGATTCATGAAGGCAAGGTGTGGACGCTGATCGATCAACAGGGGTTGCGCGTGGGGCAGGCGGCGTTGTTCTGGCCGGATGCAGAGCGGGTCGGGCAGTTGGGGTGTTGAGCCCCAACCTTTAGCGGACGGCCTGCCGACCGGCTGGCGAATATCGATATCAACCCGACCTGTCATCGGGTTGTGACTTGCCAGGCTGCGCTCTATCGGCGAACATACGCGCCATATAGGGGTAGGGGGTATAGGTATGTCGCACATTCACGAACATAAAGATGACTTGATCAAGCGGGTCAGACGGATTGCCGGGCAGGTGGAGGCCGTAGAGCGAGCGCTTGAGTCCGATGCCGATTGCGCCAAGACCCTGCACCTGGTCGCCGCCATCCGGGGCGCGGTCAATGGTCTGCTGGAGCAGTTCATCGACGCCCATGCCCGCGAGCACGTGGCCCATCCGGACTTGAGCGATGAAGAGCGCGCCCAGGGCGTGGAAGACTTGTTGCTGGCCATCCGCCGTTATGCCAAATAGAGGCCTGAATTCCATGAAACAGACACCCCAGGCTTCGCGTTTTGCCCATGATCATGTGTTTCTCGGCGCATCCCATGATGAAAACGCCCGACGCACCTTATGGGTGGTGGCGCTGACGTTCGTGATGATGATTGGTGAAATTGCTGCCGGTTACATCACTGGTTCCATGGCCCTGCTGGCCGATGGTTTTCACATGGCCACCCATGCCGGGGCCTTGGGCATCGCGGCGGCGGCCTATGGATTCGCACGACGCAATGCCAACAACGCGCGCTACAGCTTCGGCACCGGCAAGGTCGGGGATCTCGCCGGTTTTGCCTCGGCCATGGTGCTGGGGCTAGTGGCGATCGGCATTGCCGGTGAGTCCGTTTATCGCCTGTTTCAGCCAACGACCGTGGCATTCACCGAAGCGACGGTGATTGCGGTGGTGGGGCTGGCGGTGAACATCGCCAGTGCCTTTTTGCTGGCTGGCGACCACGGCCATCATGGCCACGATCACGGACATAGCCATGACCACGGCCATCATCACCATCACGACAACAACCTGCGCTCGGCGTATGTCCATGTGTTGGCCGACGCCTTGACCTCGGTGCTGGCGATTGCCGCGTTACTGGCCGGGCGCTATCTGGGGTGGGTGTGGCTGGACCCGGTGATGGGCATCGTGGGCGCCATCGTGATCGCGAAGTGGGCCGTTGGATTGATGCGTGACAGCGCTGCGGTGTTGCTCGATGTCACGGATGAGCACGTTGCCGATGAAATTCGTGAACTGCTGGAGTCATCGGACGATGTGCGCATCAGCGATCTGCATGTCTGGCAGGTTGGCCCCCAGGCGCGGGCCGCGATTGTCAGCGTTGTGGCCGCGGCCAATGTCAGTGCCGACAGCATTCGCGAACGCCTGGCGCCGGTCCATGAACTGTCTCACCTGACCGTTGAATACCGCACGGCTTGAGCGGCTTGCGGTCAGTCACTGACCAGCGGAATCCGTCCATTCGTGGATGGGCGGTATTGCCACTTCAGCTGCTCCAGTGCCGGCCTCATCGCCAGAAACTGCCTGAGCGTGGCGCCGGCAATGCTCAACGCCAGGCGTTGCCCCGGGCATTGATGGCGCCCTGCACCGAAGGTGAAGCTGCGCCGGTTCGGGCGGTCGAGCAGGAAGGTGTCGGGGTTGTCGTTGAGCTGCGGGTCGCGATTGGCCGAGGCCAGCAGCACCAGGATCACGTCGGTGGCGTTCAGCCTCACGCCGTCAATCTCGCAGGGGGCGGTGACGAAGCGGCGGGTGTTCTGTACCGGCGGGTCGAAGCGCTGCACTTCGGCCATCAGGTCTTCGACAGGGATTGATTCGCCGCGTAACAACGGATGTTGAATCAATGCCAGCACGGCGTTGCCGATCAGCCCGGCAGTGGCCTCGAAGGTCTGGGAGAGCAGGCCGATCAGGTTGGCGATCAGGGTTTGCGGCGCGCCGGTTGCGAAACGTTGGCGGATGCCTGCCAGCAAAGGGCTGTGGTTGTGCGGATCGTCGAGCAATTCGATGAAGTAACCGCTCAATTGTTCGGCGGCAGCGTTGGCGGCGGTCAATTGTGCCGCGTCGCTCAAGGGCGACAGGCAGGCGACGAAATCCGCCGTCAACTCGCTGATGGCGCGGCCCTGGGCCGGGGTGAACCCCAACAACGCCGCCACCACGCACACCGGTCCGCGAAACATGGCGTTGTACAGGCCAGCGGCATCCGCGGTGATCAATCGGGCGCTGACCAGGGCCTCGACTTCCCGCGCATCGATCAACTCCAGCCCCGGCGCAATCGCCGACCGTGGGCAACGCTGGCGTTCACCTTCATTCATGCGCATCAATTGGCTGAACACCTGGCCGGCCATGCCGTCGGCGATCGCCTTGGGGACTGGCTCCTGCGCCGGTCGAACGTGGCAATCGGGGTGCGCCAGCACGGCGGCCACCGCCCGGGCGCTGCTGGCCACCCACAGGTTCAGCCCCGGATGAAAAGCCAGTCCACCGTTGGCACGCAGTTGTGCGTAGTAGGGATAAGGATCGGCATGGGTCGCAGCGATGATCGGGTCCATGGGTCACAGCCTTTTGTTGTTGGAAAGAGTTGCTACTATCTCCAGTCCGAAAGGGCTTTGATTCGTCCGGGAGCGAAATATGAGCGCAGAACATCACGACATCGGTGTCTCGCAGGTGGCGGCAGCCATCGCTGAGCCGGCGCGGACGAAAATCCTCTGTTCGCTGATGGACGGCCACGCCCGGACCAGCACCGAACTGGCGGCGGTGGCCGAAGTCAGCGCGTCGACCGCCAGTGCCCACTTGGCCAAACTCAAGGAGCTGGCGCTGGTGCGGCTGCACGTCCAGGGACGTCATCGCTATTACAGCCTGGCGGACAAACGCGTGGCCCAGGCCCTGGAGGTACTGATGGTGATCGGCCAGAACACCGCGCCGGGCTTCCGGGCGCGGACCCCGGATCGCCTGCAATTTGCCCGCACCTGCTACGACCACATGGCGGGAACCCTGGCGGTGCTGTTGCATGACCGGTTGCTTGAAGCGGGCTGGCTGGAGGAAACCGATGAACAGGCCTATCGCTTGAGCGACAGTGGTACGGCAATGTTTCAAGGGCTCGGGATCGAGGTACAGGACTTGAGCACCTTGCGCCGCCGCTTTGCCTGCCCGTGCCTGGACTGGAGCATGCGCCGGCCACATCTGGGCGGGTCGCTGGGCGCGGCGTTGCTGCAAACGGCGCTCAAGCGCAAGTGGGTGACCCAGGATCTGGACAGTCGGGCGTTGGCGTTGACGGGGTTGGGGCGCAAAGAGTTTGGAAGGCGGTTTGGAATCGAATTGCCGTTGGTGGTTGAGGGTAATGTCAAAGTTTCGCAAATGACGGCAGGTTCGGTGGAGTTCGGGAACATTCGCTGACTGACAATAGGTGTATTCCGGATGCTTCTGTATTGAATGCAATGCCGTCATCGCGAGCAAGCTCGCTCCCACAGGGGGGGGAGTGGTGGGTTTGTCAGTACAATGCAAACAAAAAGCCCCCCATCGGTCACCCGATGGGGGGCTTTTGTGCGTCTGGCGTCAGGTCAAACCTTGACGATCCAGCCCGCTGGCGCTTCGATGTCGCCGGTTTGCACGCCGGTCAGCTCTTTGTAGAGCTTCTGGGTGATCGGGCCGACTTCGGTTTCGCTGTGGAACACGTGCAGGTGGTCGTTGTAGTTGATGCCGCCAATCGGCGTGATCACCGCAGCGGTACCGCAAGCACCGGCTTCCTTGAAGTCGGAGAGCTTGTCGATGAACACGTCACCTTCGACCACGTCCAGACCCAGGCGGGACCTGGCCAGCTCGATCAGCGACAGACGGGTGATGCCCGGCAGTACCGATGGCGAGTTCGGGGTCACGAACTTGTTGTCGTGGGTGATCCCGAAGAAGTTGGCCGAACCGACTTCCTCGATCTTGGTATGGGTCAGCGGATCCAGGTAGATACAGTCGGCGAAATGCGCTTTCTTGGCCTGGGAGCCCGGCATCAGGCTGGCGGCGTAGTTGCCACCGACCTTGGCGGCACCGGTGCCTTGTGGCGCGGCGCGGTCGTAGCTGGAGATCAGGAAGTTGTGCGGGGTCAGGCCGCCCTTGAAGTAGGCGCCAACCGGAATGCAGAAGATCGAGAAGATGAACTCGGGGGCGGTACGCACGCCGATGTTGTCACCCACGCCGATCACGAACGGACGCAGGTACAGCGCGCCGCCAGTGCCGTACGGCGGAATGAAACGCTCGTTGGCGCGGACCACTTCCTTGCAGGCTTCGATGAACTGCTCGGTTTCCACCTGCGGCATCAGCAGGCGGGCGCAGCTGCGCTGCATGCGCAGGGCGTTCTGGTCCGGGCGGAACAGGTTGATCGAGCCGTCCTTGCAACGATAGGCCTTCATGCCTTCGAAGCATTGCTGGCCATAGTGAAGGGCAGTGGAGCCTTCGCTGATGTGCAGCACGTTGTCTTCGGTCAGGGTGCCTTTGTCCCACTCGCCATTGCGGAAATACGACAGATAGCGCTTGTCGGTCTTGATGTAGTCAAAACCCAGCTTGTCCCAATTGATGCTTTCGTTACCCATGACACCCTCTATCACTGAACAACCGCCGAAACGGTTCAAGGCTTCTGACGTTTTTTGGATGGGGACAACAATACTTCATTCTTGGGCTAAATCGCAGCCCAGACTATCGGGTGACGGACAGATTTCTTAGCCTGCTCATGAAAAAAGCCGCCGATCCCTCATCGTTCGAAATCCTGTGGCGAGGGAGCTTGCTCCCGTTCCAGTGCGTAGCACTGGTAAAACCAGACATCGCGGTACTTCTGAAAGACCGCGGTGGTCCGGTTGGGACGGCTTCGCCGCCCAGCGGGAGCAAGCTCCCTCGCCACAATTGGCCTCCGGTCGATCTGCTTACAGATGCAACGCATGCCCCAACGCCCGCAACGCTGCTTCCTGCACCGCCTCACCCAGCGTCGGATGCGCATGGATGGTGCCGCCGATGTCTTCCAGGCGTGCGCCCATCTCCAGGCTCTGGGCAAACGCCGTGGACAACTCCGACACGCCAACGCCCACCGCCTGCCAGCCGACAATCACATGATTGTCCCGACGGGCGACCACCCGCACGAAGCCGCTTTTCGACTCCAATGTCATCGCCCGGCCATTGGCGGTGAACGGGAAGCTCGACACGATGCAGTCCCAACCTGCGGCGTTGGCTTCGTCCGGGGTCTTGCCGACCACCACCAGTTCCGGGTCGGTGAAGCACACGGCGGCGATGGCGGTCGGGTTGAACTCGCGGGATTTACCGCTGATCAGCTCGGCGACCATCTCGCCCTGGGCCATGGCCCGGTGGGCGAGCATCGGTTCGCCGCTCAGGTCACCGATGGCATACACGTTGCGCATGCTGGTCTGGCAGCGGTGGTCGATCTTGATCGACGAACCGTTCATGTCCAGGTTCAGCGCTTCGAGGTTCCAGCCCTGGGTGTTCGGCTTGCGACCGACGGCCACCAGCACCTGATCGGTCTCTAGGTTCAGGGTCGCGCCGTTCGGGGCCAATACCTGCAATGTATTTTCTTTTGAATCAAAGCCTTGCACGCTGTGTTTCAAGTAAAGCTTTATGCCGAGTTTTCTCAGTTCGTCGTGCACAGGCTGGGTCAGTTCGGCGTCGTAGGCCGGCAGGATGCGTTCCTGCGCCTCCACCACGCTGACCTCGGCGCCGAGCTTGCGATAGGCAATGCCCAGCTCCAGACCGATGTAGCCACCGCCGACCACGATCAAGCGCTTGGGTACGGACGTCGGCGCCAGGGCCTCGGTGGACGAGATGATCGGCCCGCCAATCGGCAACATCGGCAGGTTCACGCTTTTCGAACCGGTGGCCAGCACCAGGTGCTCGCACTGGATGCGCGTGTCGCCGACATCCACGGTTTTTCCGTCAACCACTTTGGCCCAGCCTTGAACGACCTGGACCTTGTTCTTTTTCAGCAACGCGGCAACGCCGGTGGTCAGGCGATCGACAATGCCGTCCTTCCACTCAATGCTCTTGGTGATATCGAGGGAAGGCGCCGAAACGCTGATGCCCAGGGCCGAAAGCTGATGGTGGTGCTGCGTCTGGTGAAACTGCTCGGCGACGTGAATCAGTGCCTTCGACGGAATGCAGCCGATGTTCAGGCAGGTGCCGCCCAACGATTGGCCTTCCACCAGAATGGTCGGGATGCCCAACTGGCCGGCACGGATCGCTGTCACATAACCGCCAGGACCGCCGCCGATGATCAGCAGAGTGGTGTTCAAAGTTTGCATGGTGCTCTCCAACAAAAATCAGTCCACAAACAAGGTAGCGGGTTGTTCGAGCAAGCCACGGATGGCCTGGATGAATAGCGCCGCGTCCATGCCGTCGACCACGCGGTGATCGAAGGAGCTGGAGAGGTTCATCATCTTGCGGATCACGATCTGGCCTTTGATCACCATTGGCCGTTCGACGATCTTGTTCACGCCGACAATCGCCACTTCCGGCAGGTTCAGCACCGGCGTGCTGACGATGCCGCCCAAGGCGCCAAGGCTGGTCAGAGTGATGGTCGAGCCGGACAACTCGTCGCGGCTGGCCTTGCCGTTGCGCGCGGCAGTGGCCAGGCGAGCGATTTCCGCTGCGCTGTCCCACAGGCTGCGGGCTTCGGCGTGACGCACCACCGGCACCATCAGGCCAACGTCGCTCTGGGTCGCGACGCCCACATGCACCGCGCCAAGGCGGGTGATGACCTGGGCTTCGTCGTCGTAGCGGGCGTTCATCTGCGGGAAGTCGCGCAGGGCGACGACCATGGCACGGACCAGGAACGGCAGCAAAGTCAGCTTGCCGCGGGTCGCGCCGTGTTTTTCGTTGAGGTGCGCGCGCAGTTCTTCCACGGCGGTGACGTCGATTTCTTCGACATAACTGAAGTGGGCAGCACGCTGGGTGGCGTCCTGCATGCGCTGGGCGATCTTGCGGCGCATGCCGATCACCGGGATCTGCTGTTCATCGGTACGTTGGGCGTAAGCAGCCGCCACCGGTGCCGAAGCGTTCGACTGACCCTGGGCCAGGTAGGCGTCGAGGTCTTCATGCAGTACACGGCCGGCGGGGCCGCTGCCACGCACCAGGCGCAATTGAATGCCGAGGTCCAGCGCATGCTTGCGCACGGCCGGGGAGGCCAGCGGGCGCTCATCGGCCTGGCGAGCAACCATCGGGCCCTGGCAGACGGCAGCTTTCGGCGCCGGGGCAGCAACCGGTTTGCTTTCAGCCACGGCTTCAACTTTAGGTGTGGCCACCTGGGCTTCTTTAACGGGAGCCGGTTGCGCCGACTCCTTAACGTTACCCGCGCCTTCGACTTCAATGCTGATCAGCACACTGCCAACCGCCATGACTTCGCCCGGCTGGCCGCCAAGGGCGATGACCTTGCCATGCACCGGCGACGGGATATCGACCATCGCCTTGTCGGTCATGACATCGGCCAGCACCTGATCTTCGACGACCATGTCGCCGACCTTGACGTGCCATACCGACAATTCAACTTCTGCAATGCCTTCACCAATGTCCGGCATTTTAATGACGTGCGTGCCCATTCAGACCTCCATGACCCGTTTCAACGCCGCGCCCACTCGGGACGGGCCTGGGAAATACGCCCACTCTTGCGCGTGCGGGTAGGGGGTGTCCCAACCGGTGACGCGTTCGATCGGCGCTTCCAGGTGGTGGAAGCAATGCTCTTGCACCAGCGACACCAGTTCGGCGCCAAAGCCGCAGGTACGGGTCGCTTCGTGCACCACCACGCAACGGCCGGTCTTTTTCACCGATTTGACGATGGTTTCCAGGTCCAGCGGCCACAGGCTGCGCAGGTCGATGACTTCGGCGTCAACGCCGCTTTCTTCAGCAGCGACTTGCGATACGTACACGGTGGTGCCGTAGGTCAGCACGGTGACGTCCTTGCCCGGACGGGTGATCGCAGCGACGTCCAGCGGTACGGTGTAGTAACCGTCCGGCACTTGCGCGGCGGGGTGCTTCGACCACGGGGTTACCGGGCGGTCGTGGTGGCCGTCGAACGGGCCGTTGTACAGGCGTTTCGGCTCGAGGAAGATCACCGGGTCATCGTTTTCGATGGAGGCAATCAGCAAGCCCTTGGCGTCGTACGGGTTGGACGGCATCACCGTGCGCAAGCCGCAGACCTGGGTGAACATTGCCTCGATGCTCTGGCTGTGGGTCTGGCCGCCGTAGATGCCGCCGCCGCATGGCATGCGCAGGGTCATCGGTGCGGTGAATTCGCCAGCCGAGCGATAACGCAGGCGGGCGGCTTCGGAAATGATCTGGTCGGAGGCCGGGTACACGTAGTCGGCGAACTGGATTTCGGCCACCGGACGCAGACCGTAGGCGCCCATGCCCACGGCGACACCGACGATGCCGCTTTCGGAGATCGGCGCGTCGAACACCCGGGAGGTGCCGTACTTGTTCTGCAGGCCTTCGGTGCAGCGGAACACGCCGCCGAAGTAGCCCACGTCCTGGCCGAAGACCACGACGTTGTCGTCACGTTCAAGCATCACATCCATGGCCGAGCGCAGGGCCTGGATCATGGTCATGGTGGTCGTGGTCATGGCGGTTTCCAGCTCGATATTGTTGTTGTGATCGTTCATGTCAGATCCCCAACTCTTGACGCTGGCGCTTCAAGTGCTCCGGCATCTCTTTGTAGACGTCTTCGAACATGGTCGCGGCGCTCGGAATCTGGCCGCCGGCGAGGGTGCCGTACTGTTCGGCTTCTTTCTGTGCTGCGATCACTTCGGCTTCGAGCTCGGCGCTGACCGCGGTGTGTTCCTCTTCGGACCAGTGACCGGTCTTGATCAGGTGCTGCTTGAGGCGCGCGATCGGATCACCCAGCGGAAAGTGGCTCCAGTCATCGGCCGGACGGTATTTCGACGGATCATCGGAGGTCGAATGCGGGCCGGCGCGGTAGGTGACCCATTCGATCATGGTCGGGCCGAGGCCGCGGCGTGCGCGTTCGGCGGCCCAGGCAGAGGCGGCGTAGACCGCGTAGAAATCGTTGCCATCAACCCGCAGGGAGGCAATGCCGCAACCGACGCCACGACCGGCGAAGGTGGTCGCTTCACCACCGGCAATCGCCTGGAAGGTGGAGATCGCCCACTGGTTATTGACCACGTTGAGGATCACCGGCGCGCGGTACACGTGGGCGAACGTCAGGGCGGTGTGGAAGTCCGACTCGGCGGTGGCGCCGTCGCCGATCCACGCCGAAGCGATTTTGGTGTCGCCCTTGATCGCCGAGGCCATGCCCCAGCCCACGGCTTGCACGAACTGGGTGGCGAGGTTGCCGGAGATGGTGAAAAAACCGGATTCCTTGACCGAGTACATGATTGGCAACTGACGCCCCTTGAGCGGATCGCGCTCGTTGGACAGCAGCTGGCAGATCAGGCCGACCAACGGAACGTCGCGGGCCATCAGGATGCTTTGCTGGCGGTAGGTCGGGAAACACATGTCGTCGATGTTCAGGGCCAGGGCCTGGGCGCTGCCGATGGCTTCTTCGCCAAGGCTCTGCATGTAGAACGACATCTTTTTCTGACGCTGGGCGACCACCATGCGGTTATCGTAGATGCGGGTCTTGAGCATGGCACGCATGCCCTTGCGCAGGATCTCGCTAGAGACGCCTTCGGCCCAGGGACCGAGGGCATTGCCCTGGTCGTCGAGCACGCGAATCAGGCCACGGGCCAGGTCAGCCGTGTCAGCCGGTTCAACGTCGATTTGGGGTTTGCGCACCGTGCCGGCATCGGTCAGATGCAGGTAGGAGAAGTCGGTTTTACAGCCGGGACGGCCCGAGGGTTCGGGGACGTGCAGGCGCAGCGGTTCATACGCTTGGGTCATGGCTTCTACGCTCGATCTTGTGAATTTCTTGTAGTGAGCTGACAGATTTCGTTCGGTAGAAGAAATCTTGTCCTACAACAATCATAGGCCCGGCCAAGAAGAATATTTCTCTCTGTTTCGTTGCGCTAAAGATCATTTGCAGATAAAAAACCTGCATAAACACAAAAAACAGGTGGTTTTGTCTCATGCGCAAACTGGACCGTACCGACATCGGCATTCTCAACAGCCTTCAGGAGAATGCGCGCATCACCAACGCCGACCTCGCGCGTTCGGTGAACCTGTCGCCGACCCCGTGCTTCAACCGGGTCAAGGCCATGGAAGAACTGGGGGTGATTCGCGAGCAAGTGACGCTGCTTGATGCCGACCTGCTGGGGCTGCATGTGAACGTGTTCATTCACGTCAGCCTGGAGAAACAGGTGGAGGAGGCGTTGCAGCATTTCGAAGAGGCGATTTCCGATCGCCCCGAAGTGATGGAGTGCTACCTGATGGCCGGCGACCCGGACTATCTGATCCGGGTGCTGGTGCCGACCATCCAGTCGCTGGAACGCTTCATGATGGACTTTCTGACCAAGGTTCCGGGGGTGGCGAACATCCGGTCGAGCTTTGCGCTCAAGCAGGTGCGATACAAGACCGCGCTGCCGTTGCCGGCCAATGGGTTGACCCTGGGTAATTGAAGGTCAAAAGATCGCAGCCTTTAGAGCTTGTTGATCGGGATTTTCAGGTAGGTCACGCCGTTGTCCTCGGCTGGCGGCAAATTCCCCGCCCGTACGTTCACCTGGATCGCCGGCAGCAACAGTGTCGGCATCCCCAACCCTGCATCGCGCCGGGTGCGCATTTCCACGAAGGCGTTTTCGTCGATACCGTCGCGTACGTGAATGTTGTGTTTGCGCTGTTCACCGACGGTGGTCATGCATTCGGACGCGCGTCCCTCGGGCGGGTAGTCGTGGCAGACGTACAGGCGCACGCTGGCGGGGAAGGCCAGCAGTTTCTGGATCGAGGCAAACATCTGGTTGGCATTGCCGCCGGGGAAGTCACAACGGGCAGAGCCGACGTCGGGCATGAACATCGTATCGCCCACCAGAATTACATCTGCGTCGATCAGGTAGGCCATGTCCGCCGGGGTATGGCCGGGCACGTGCAGGGCGGTCGCCTTGAGGTTGCCGATCATGAACGATTCGTTGGGGGCGAACAGCTGATCGAACTGGGAACCGTCGACGCGAAAGGATGGCTCCAGATTGAACAGCGCCTTGAACACGTCCTGGACCTTGCTGATGGACTCGCCAATGGCGATTTTGCCGCCAAGCTCCCTACGCAGATACGGCGCGGCGGACAGGTGATCGGCATGGGCGTGGGTTTCCAGCAGCCATTGCACTTGCAACTGACGGGCGCGGACGAAGGCGATGATCCTGTCGGCCTGGGTGGTCGCGGTACGCCCGGCGGCGGCGTCGTAGTCGAGCACCGGATCGACAATCGCACACTGCCCGCCATCGGCCTCGTAGACCACGTAGCTGTAGGTCGAGGAGGCGGGGTCGAGGAAAGCTTCAATCAGCGCGGGCATGGACACGAACCTGTGCAGGGTAGGAAAAGCAAGACGGCGAAATTTCAGCCGTGGGTTGCAACATTATATATTTAAACATAATGTTTACAGCTTAAGTGACATTGAAGGCATCCTGCAAATGCAATCCATTCTGACCGAATGTGAAGTCGCCCAACTGCGCGCCTCGGCCTCCAAGGCCTGTGCGCTGCTCAAGGCCCTGGCCAATGAGGATCGCCTGTTGATCCTGTGCCAGCTGACTCAGGGCGAACGCAACGTAGGCGAGCTGGAAAAAATGACCGGCGTGCGCCAACCGACCCTGTCCCAGCAATTGGGGATCCTGCGCGATGAAGGACTGGTCGCCACCCGTCGTGAAGGCAAGTACATTTTTTACGGTCTCGCCAGTCACGAAGTGATCCAGGTGATGAAAACCCTCTCCGGGCTTTATTGCGGGGCGGTGCTAAAAAGCTGGATTCAACCCTGAATGCAAGCCAGCACACCAATCCAATGAGATTTCGTTTCGACTAGCATCAATCCTTGCGTGCAGCAAAAGGAACAAGCAATGAACGATCAACACTGGGGCCCATCCATCAGTGCAGATATCGTGGTCATCGGCGGCGGCACGGCGGGCATCGGCTTTGTCGCCAGCCTGCTCAAGCGTAGCCCGCATCTGAACATCACCGTGATCGAACCCGACTCCCGGCACTACTATCAACCGGCCTGGACACTGGTCGGCGGTGGTGCCTACAACGTGGAAAACACCGTGCGGCCGATGGCGTCGGTGATGCCGCGCGGGGCTCATTGGCTGCAGGCTGCCGTGACGGGCATCGATCCCGACAAGCGCCAACTCACCCTCGGTGACGCGCGCACGGTCAGCTATCAAAACCTGGTGGTCTGCCCCGGCCTGCGCCTGGCCTGGGAGAAAATCGAAGGACTGGAGGACACCCTCGGCCAGCACGGCGTGACTTCCAATTACAGCTACCGGCACGCGACCTACACCTGGGATCAGGTGCAGAAATTGCGCGGCGGCAAGGTGCTGTTCACCCAGCCGGCCATGCCGATCAAATGTGCCGGAGCGCCACAAAAGGCGCTGTATCTGTCCTGCGATCACTGGCGCAAGACCGGTGTGCTGGACAACATCGACGTCGAATTCAATCTCGCGGGCGCGGCGCTGTTTGGGGTGGCGACCTTTGTCCCGCCACTGATGAAGTACATCGAGAAGTACAAAGCCCGGTTGGCGTTCAACTCGAACCTGGTCAAGGTCGACGGCCCGGCGAAAACCGCGTGGTTCGACGTCAGGGATGCCGATGGCAATGTCACGCGCCAGGCAAAGTCCTTTGACCTGCTGCATGTCGTGCCGCCTCAGGTGGCCCCGGATTTCGTTGCCCGCAGTCCGCTGGCCGACGGCGCCGGCTGGTGCGAAGTCGACCCCCACAGCCTGCAGCATCCGCGTTATCCCGGCGTCTTCGCGCTGGGTGATATCTGCGGCACCACCAATGCGAAAACCGCCGCGGCGGTGCGCAAGCAGATCGTGGTGGTGGCCGAAAACCTGCTGGCCTTGCGCAAGCAACAGCCGCTGCCGTTGAAGTACGACGGCTATGGCTCCTGCCCGCTGACGGTGGAGAAGGGCAAGGTGATCCTTGCCGAGTTCGGGTACGCGGGCAAGTTGCTGCCGACCTTTCCCCTTGACCCGACGATCCCGCGCCGCTCGGCGTGGTGGCTGAAGGCGACACTGCTACCGTGGTTCTACTGGAACGGCATGCTCAAGGGCCGCGAGTGGCTGACACGTGTGACCAAGGTCGACTGAGAACTCCCTATGTTGCTGGCAAGTCTGTTTGGTGTAGTGATGGGGTTGGTGCTCGGCTTGACTGGCGCCGGCGGCGGTATCCTTGCGGTCCCGGCCCTGGTGTTGGGGTTGGGCTGGAGCATGACCCAGGCCGCTCCGGTGGCGTTGTTTGCAGTGGGCAGTGCGGCAGCGGTGGGTGCCATCGACGGCTTGCGCCATGGCTTGGTGCGTTATCGCGCGGCGCTGCTGATCGCCGCGCTCGGAGCGGTGTTTTCGCCGGTGGGCATCTACTTTGCCCACCAGTTGCCGGAAAAAATCCTGATGATCCTGTTCAGCCTGCTGATGGTCGTGGTGGCCGGGCGGATGTTGCGCCGCGAGCGCAAGGACGGGGGCCCCAGCGATCACGGTCAGGCCAACTGGGGCCAGAAGAACTGCATGCTCGATCAACAGACCGGGCGCTTTTCCTGGACCGCCAAATGCACCGCGACCCTCGCCGCGCTCGGGGCGGTGACTGGCGTAGTCTCAGGATTGCTGGGGGTGGGCGGTGGTTTTCTGATCGTCCCGGCCTTCAAGCAGCTGACCGACGTGCAGATGCGTGGGATCGTTGCCACGTCGCTGATGGTGATCAGCCTGATTTCTGCCATCGGTGTGATCGGCGCCTTCCATGCCGGGGTGCGCATCGACGGTTCGGGCATTGCCTTCATCGTCTCCAGCATCGTCGGCATGATCATCGGTCGCAAGCTCTGCGCCCGGGTGCCGGCGCGGGCGTTGCAGGTCGGGTTCGCCAGCATCTGCGTCGTGGTCGCCGCCTACATGCTGTTTCGGGCCAACGCCTAGCCGGTACCGGTTCCTGTGGACGCCACTGGGGTCCACAGGCCTACACCCTAAGTGGCGAGCCTCGCCGACCAGCGGTCTTACGCCATAGTGGTCGCGCACCGCCGGCCCATCCAAAGCACCTGAAAACCAGCCCCAAGGCAGCGTATGGCGCCGCCGGTCTGGTTTCGATAATCGCCTCCGACACTCAGTCCCCCGTTTCGGAGCGCGCCATGCACAACAATAAGAACGTCACGCATCGTTTTCTGCCTGCCATTATCGCCAGCCTGTCTGCCTTTGGCCTGAGCCAGGTGGCCGAGGCGGATATCATGCTGTACGACAAGGACCAGACCACGTTCTCCACCGACGGCTACATCAACGCCTTCTACGTGAACAGCGATGTCGACCGCGCCGGCGATCAGTTCGACCGTCGACAGGCCCGGGTCAAGATGGGGTTCCTGCCCAACTACCTGGGGTTCAACATGGGCAAGCAGGTAGACGATCTCAAGCTCGGCGCCCGTGCCTCGTTCTGGGTCACCATCAACGACAGCCAAACCAACGGCACCGACACCGCCATTGATGTGCGGCAGTTCTACGGCACCGTGGCCAACCCGGAATGGGGCGAAGTGCTGATCGGCAAGGACTTCGGGCTGTTCGCCCGCTCCAACATCCTGCTCGACGAAATGCTCGCCGGTTACGGTCAGGTCAGCGATACGTTGGGGCTGGTGGATGGCGGCGGGGTGTCGTTCGGCAACATCGGCACCGGTTACCCGTACCCGTTCCCGACCTCGCAGATCACCTATCGCACCCCGGTGATGGACGGACTGCGCGTGGCGGTCGGCATCATGGACCCGGTGGACACCAACGACAGCAGCCCGACGGGCAAGGCCTATCAGGAAAACCCGCGTACCGAGAGCGAAGTCACCTATCAGTTCGACCTGGCCGGGGCAAAGATCTACAGCTGGGTCAACGGCAGCTACCAGACCTCGGACAACACCGATTCCACGGTCGAGACCGTCACCTCCAAGGGTGTCGGTTATGGCGTGCAGGCGAAGATGGGCGGCTTGTCCCTCACCGGGTCCGGTTTCCAGGCCAAGGGCATCAACCCGTTTTTCACCAACAATGCCGGCGAGCCGACCCTGCGCAACGTCGACAGCGACGGCTACCTGTTGCAGGGCTCCTACAAGCTGGGCAAGAACCGCCTGGCCTTGTCCTACGGCAAGACCAATGACGATGGCAACGGCGTGGTCGGCAGCGGCGCGGACTACGAGACCCGCGGCATCGCGTTGTTCCATGACGTGAACGACAACCTCAAGCTGGTGGCCGAGTACAACCAGTTCGAAATCAACGGCCACGACACCAACGAGCAGAACGAAAACACCGACACCTTTGCAGTGGGCGCTGTGCTGACCTGGTAACCCCGGGAGGTGGCCCTGGCCGTGCGCATCGCGGCGAGGGTCGCCAACCGTCTCATCCCATCGAAGCGGCTACCCGCTACCCAAGTAGCATTCGTCGCACCCCACAGACTTCGTACACTCGTGCCTCATACACACGCACCTGCGGGAGGTAAGGATGCAGCAGAGCAATGGCGTCGTCAGTGCAATGTCCCAGGCCACCGATGCCCGGCAGGTCGCGCAGGAACTGGCACGACAGTTGTTGCATCCGCACCTGGGGTTCGTGCTGTTCTTCTGTTCCGCCGAGTACGACTTGCAGGCGCTGGGCCAGGCCTTGGAGCAAAGCTTCGGCGGCATTCGCCTGGCGGGTTGCACCAGCGCCGGAGAAATAACCCCGCTGGGCTATGGACGCAATTGCGTGACAGCGGTCGGCTTTGATCATCGGCACTTTTCCATCGCAGTCGAGCTGATCGACCAGATGGAGCACTTCAGCCTGATCGACGCCCAGCAAATGGTCGAGCGCCTGGTCAGTGGCTGTCGCAGCAACACCCTGGCACCGATCAAGGGCAACAGCTTTGCCCTGACCCTGCTCGATGGCCTGTCCAGCCGCGAAGAAATGGTCCTGGCCGCCTTGAGCGCGGCATTGGGCGACATTCCGCATTTCGGCGGCTCGGCCGGCGACGATAACTACCTGACCCATACCCATGTGTACTTCGATGGCGAGTTCCACAGCGGCGCGGCCGTGGTGGTGCTGGTCAATACCTGGCTGGATTTCGAAGTGTTCACCACCCACCACGTGCTGCCCCGCGCCGAAAAGCTGGTGGTCACCGGGGCCGACAGCACCTTGCGCCGGGTCTTCGAACTCAATGCCGAGCCGGCCGCCGCCGAGTACGCCCGGCACATCGGCGTGCCGGTGGCGCAGCTCGATCACCGGGTCTTCGCCGCGCACCCGTTGGCGGTGCGGATCAACCAGCAGTACTACGTGCGGGCCATCCAGCAGGTGCATCCGGACCTGAGCCTGAGTTTCTACTGCGCCGTGGAAAACGGCATCGTCCTCACCGCCATGACCCCGGGGCCGATGCTGCCGAACCTGCAGAGCCTGTTCGAGGGGTTGCAGGAACGCCTGGGCGATTTGCTGCTGACCATCGGTTGTGACTGTTTCCTGCGGCGTCTGGAACTCGAAGACGACGGCAGTCTTGATCAGATCGGCACGTTTTTGCGTGAGCAACGGGTGATGGGTTTCAACACCTATGGAGAACAGTTCAATGGCATGCACATCAACCAGACCTTCACCGGCGTTGCCATTGCCCGAGGCCGTGCCCCAGGACATCGCTGAGCTGCAGGCCGAACTGGCCAGGCTGCGCCTGGAAAACCATAAACTGCAACGCATCAATGGCGCGCTGATCGAACGGGTCGAGTCCGGGGGGACCCGCGGCAACGATCCGTACGCGGCATTCCAGCATTCGGTGGTGCTGGCCGAGCAAGTGCGCGAACGCACCGATGCCCTGAACCAGGCCATGGCCGAACTCAAGGCCGGTAATCATCTGCTCAGCGAAGCCCGCCTGCGCGCGGAAACGGCGCATCAACACCTGATCGATGCCATCGAAAGCATTTCCGACGCCTTCGTGCTGTTCGATGCAGAGCAGCGCATCGTACTGTTCAACAGTCGCTTCAAGGCGTTCTGGAGCAACAGCCGGGTGCGGATCAATGCCGGCATGCGCCTGACCGAGGTCAAGCGGCTGATGATGAACAACGGCCTGTTCACCGAAGAGCCTCGGGGGCATGCCGACGAAAACCTGCTGTACCGCCTGCAGAACGGGCGCTGGCTGCAGGTCAGCGAGCGGCCGACCCAGGAAGGGGGGCGGGTGATCCTGTTCACCGACATTACCGACGTCAAACTCAGCGAAACCATGCGCCGTGAGCAGGCGGTGGCGCAGAAGTCGCACCTGTTGCAACGGGCGGTCGACAACCTGTCCCAAGGGGTGGCGATGGTCAGCGCCGAAGGCATCCTGGAGTTGTGGAACCGGCGTTTCCTGGAGTTGAGCGGTCTGGCGCCGGTGGCGGCCCATCGCCCGTTTGCCGAAGTGATCGCCGACAGCGAGTTGAACCTGCTGACCCCGGCCAGCCGCGATAGCAACGGGCGACCGGTCCGCGAGTGCGAACAGCGCCTGTACGATGGCCGGGTCCTGGAAATCCGCACCCATCCGTTGCCCACCGGCGGTTTCGTCAATACCTTCACCGACATCACCGAACGCTACCAGCACGCCGAAGCGCTGAGTGAAAGCGAACACTGGATCCGCCTGATCACCGATCACGTACCGGCATTGATTGCCTACCTCAATGCCGACCTGGTCTACGAGTTCACCAACAAGGTCTACGAAGAATGGTACTGCTGGCCCCGCGGCGTGATGCTCGGCCAGAGCCTGCGCGAAGTGCACAGCGAGCAGCATTACCAGCGCCTGGAGTCCTACGTGGCCAGGGCGCTGGCCGGCGAGAGCGTGACCTTCGAGTTCGCCGAAACCAACGTCAACAACCAGGAGCGCTACATGCTGCGCTCCTATGTGCCCAACCGTCTGGCCAGTGGCGAGGTGGTGGGGATTTTCGTGCTGATCCGCGACATCACTGAACGCCGCCGCACCGCCGAGGCGCTGCATCAGGCGTATCAGAACCTTGAGCTGCGGGTACGCGAGCGCACGGCGGAACTGACCACCCTCAACGATCAGTTGTTGCGCGAGATCGATGAGCGTCGGCTGGTCGAGTCACGCTTGCGCGAAGCCAAGCAGGAAGCCGAGCAGGCCAACCTGTCGAAGACCAAGTTCCTCGCCGCCGTCAGCCACGACCTGCTGCAACCGTTGAATGCCGCGCGCCTGTTTACCAGTGCCTTGCTGGAACGGCGCGAGCCGATGTCCAGCGAGATTCTGGTGCGCAACGTGAGCAATTCCCTGGAAGACGTGGAGAACCTGCTTGGCACCCTGGTGGACATTTCCAAGCTCGATGCGGGGGTGATCAAGGCCGACATTGCGCCGTTCGCCCTCAGTGAACTGCTGGACAACCTGGCCGCCGAATACACCCAGGTGGCGCGCAGTGAAGGCCTGCAACTGCACTTCATCGGCTGTTCGGCGCTGGTGCGCAGCGACATCCAGCTGCTGGCGCGGATTCTGCGCAATCTGCTGAGCAATGCGATTCGCTATACCTACAGTGGTCGCGTGGTGCTCGGTTGCCGGCGGCATCATCAGTGCCTGACGATCGAAGTCTGGGACAGCGGCATGGGCATTGCCGAGCATCGCCTGGAGGAGATTTTCCAGGAGTTCAAGCGCGGCGATGTGCAGCGCCCCGATCAGGATCGCGGTCTGGGCCTGGGCCTGGCGATTGTCGAGAAGATCGCCGGCATCCTCGGGCATCCCATTCATGTGCGCTCGTGGCCGGGCCGGGGCTCGATGTTTTCGGTCGAATTGCCTTTGAGCGCCACCGCGCCGACACCGCCGCCGGCGTTGCAGATGAGCGAGCCGATGCTTGAGCGCCTGCGGGGTGCGCGGATATGGGTGCTGGACAACGACGCGACCATCTGTGCCGGCATGCGCACCTTGCTGGAGGGATGGGGGTGTCGGGTGGTGACGGCGCTGTCGGAGGAGGACCTGGCGCGGCAAGTGGACAACTACCACGCCGAGGCCGACCTGCTGATCGCCGACTACCACCTGGACAACGATCAGAACGGTGTCGATGCGGTGGCAAGAATCAATGCCCGTCGTGCTTCACCGATTCCGGCGATGATGATCACCGCCAACTACAGCAATGAACTCAAGCTGCAGATCCGCGAACTGGGCCACACCCTGATGCACAAGCCGGTGCGGCCGATGAAGCTGAAGACGGCGATGAGTTATCTACTCGACCGGCCTTGATATCTCGACGTTTTCACCACCGCTATCGCGAGCAGGCTCACTCCTACAGGTACATCGCTGTCCCTGTAGGAGTGAGCCTGCTCGCGATGGAGGCGCCGCGGTCTTGAATCAACGCCGCAGATAAGACCCGAAATCAATATCCCCGGCACTCAGGATCGCCTGCACCCGGTTGTGCACGTTGAGCTTGCGCAGGATCGCCGAGACGTGGGCCTTGACCGTGGTCTCGGCGATTTCCAGGGTGTAGGCGATCTGCTTGTTCGATTCGCCCTTGGTCATGCGTTCCAGCACCTGCAGTTGCTTGCGGGTCAGGGCCTGGAGCAGTTCGGGCGGGAAGCTAGGGGTGTCGTTCATCCGCCGATGGGTGCTGCTTTTGCCGGTGCGGATGATGTCCGGGGGCAGGTAGACGTTGCCATTGAGAATCTGCTGGATCGCATCGGTCATCTGGGCTCGTGGCGAGGACTTGGTGATGAAGCCCACCGCACCATAGGTGATGGCTTGCAGCACGATCTGTTTGTCCTGCTCGGCGGAGACAATCACCACCGGAATGGTCGGCGCTTCGTTACGCAGGTTGATCAGGCCATTGAGCCCGTGCATGCCGGGCATGTTCAGGTCGAGCAGGATCAGGTCCAGGTCATCGTGTTCCTGGGTCAGGGCCAGGGCGCTGTCCAGGTCGGCGGTTTCCATCACTTCGCTGCCGGCAAAACCGTCGCTGATGACGTTGTGAATGGCTTCGCGAAACAGCGGGTGATCGTCGGCAATCAGGATTTTGTACATGGCCTTTCACCTCATTATTTTGATTATGGTGTGGCAACAACACGCACGCGTAAAGCTCAGGGAAAGGGTTCGGGCCGGGCTGGCGAAACCGGCAGATTGGCCGCTTGCCAGGCATCCAGGCCATCGCGATACCAATACAGAGTCTTATAGCCCATGGTGGCTGCGCGCTTGACCGCATTCCAGCTCAACCAGCAGTCGGAGCGGCAGTAGAAGACCAGCGGTTGCGTCGGGTCGCCGGCGGTCAGCTTTTTCAGGTTGGTGGCGAAATAGTCCTGCCATTGCGGCGTCAGGTCGCCATCCCCGGTATTGGCCAGCCAATGGCTGCCGGGCAGGTTTTCATGGGGCTGGTCTTCGATGAATTGCCCTTGCAGCCACTGACGGCGGTAGACGTCGATCAGCACCGGGTGCGGAGTTTGATTGAGCAGGGTTTGCAGGGCGGGGGTGTCGATGATGGTTGCGCCTTGCAGCTGGTCGGGTGTCGGGCTGCGGTACAGGCCGATGCGATAACCCTCGGCGGAGAACAGCGCAGTGTCGGCCTGCGCGGTGCTCAGCAGCAGATTCAGCGACAGGGCGGCGAAAGCAGGGCGCAACAGGCAACGTCGGGCGCGTGGCATGGGTTCAGTCCTTATAGTTATGGACCTATTACATGCCAGTCGGGGGGGCTTTGGGAATGCGACGATAGACAGGGAAACCAGTACTAAAGTAGTAATTTCATCCTGTTACCCGGCCTTGCGCAAGGCCGCATGCTGCGGGTTGAAGGTCAGTACGGCGAGCAACGCAAACAGCAACGTCAGCCCCACGCACACCACCAGCGCCAGCGGATTGAAGCGTTCATACAGGGCGAAACGCACCAGTTCCACAGCATGGGTAAACGGATTCACCGCGCACAACCAATACAGCCACTCGCTGGCCTCGCGCATCTTCCACAGCGGATACAGCGCCGATGACAGGAAAAACAGCGGGAAGATCACGAAATTCATCACCCCGGCAAAGTTCTCCAGCTGGCGGATTGCGTTCGACAGCAACAGGCCCAGTGCGCTGAGCATCAACGCCACCAGCAGCAAGGCCGGCAACGCCAGCAACAGCCCCATGGCTGGTGGCCGCACGCCGTAGACCCAGGCAATCGCCAGGAACGCATACACCTGCAACAGCGAAATCAGCGACGTGGCCAACAGTTTGCTGCACAGCAGAAAGGTGCGGGGCAGGGGGCTGGTCAGCAGCACGCGCATGCTGCCCATCTCGCGGTCGTAGACCATCGACAGTGAGCCCTGCATGCCGTTGAACAGCAGGATCATGCAGGCCAGCCCGGGAATGATGTAGACCTCGTACGGGATGTAGGTGTCGTAGGGTTCGATGATCGCGATTCCCAGCGCTGCGCGAAAACCGGCGGCGAACACCAGCAACCACAGCAACGGCCGCACCAGGGCGCTGAGAAACCGCGTGCGTTGCAGCACAAAGCGCAGCCACTCGCGCAGCACGATACCGCTAAAGCATTGCCAGTAAGCGTTCATTGGGCAGCTCCTGATGTTGTCAGGCGGGTGAAGGCCGAACCGAGGTCACCGCCGTGTTCCAGGCTCAGGGCATCGGCCTGCCCACTGGCCACCAGCCGGCCTTGATGCAGGATCAACAAGTCATCGCTAGGCTGCACCTCGTCGAGCAGGTGGGTGGTCCAGAGCACGCTGATGCGCTCCTCGCGACACAGGCTGCGGATGTGCTGGTTGAGCGCCAGGCGACTCGCCGGGTCGAGGCCGACACTGGCTTCATCGAGCAGCAACAGGCGCGGCTCATGCAGCAGGGCGCGGGCAATTTCCACCCGGCGACGATGGCCGCCATTGAGTTCGCGTACCCGTTCGCGGCGGCGGTCGGTCAGGGTCTGGCGGGCCAGTTCGGCGTCGACCCGAAGGTCGGTCTGACGCCGGGACAGGCCATGCAATGCCGCGTGATAACGCAGGTTCTGTTCGACGCTGAGGTCCAGGTCCAGGGTGCTTTGCTGGAACACCACACCCATCTGCTTGAGTGCCGGGCGTGCCGCGCTGCGCAATGAGCAGCCACCGATGCGGATCTCGCCTTGCTGCAGATCATAGAGCCGGGTCAGCAGGGCAATCAGGGTCGACTTGCCCGCGCCGTTGGGCCCCAGCAGCGCGGCGAAACGCCCGGGCTCCAGGCTGAAACTCACCTTGCGCAAGGCCTCTCGGGCGCCGTAGGCAAAACTCAGATCACTGACTTCAAGGGCGTTCATGGCGTCACCACCACACCCCAGGGATAGCGCCCGACCTTCACCGACTTGCTGACCTTGAGGCTGTCGACATCGATCACCGAGACATCGCCGCTGACGCCGTTGGTGGCCAGCAATTGCTTCTGATCCGGGGTGAACGCCATCTGCCAGACCCGTCGACCCACCAGCAGGTAATCGAGAATCTCGAAGGTCTTGGCATCGATCACGGCCACATGGTTGGCCGGGCCGAGTGCGACGAAGCCGTACTTGCCATCGGCGCTGAGCTTGATGCCCACCGGCTGGACCTTGTCCGGGTGCACACCCTTGATCTGGAAGTTCAGGGTCTTGAGCACGGTGCGGCTGGCCACATCGAGAATGGTCACGGTGCCGCCGATTTCCGCCGAGGCCCAGAGCTGGGCGCCATCGGGGGAGAACTCGACGAAGCGCGGGCGCTGGTCCACCAGGGTGCTGTCGGCCAGGGTCTGGGTGCTGGTGTCGATCCAGTGCAGCATGTTGGTGGTCTCGCTGGTGTTGACCGCCCACTTGCCGTCAGGGCTGACGGCCATGCCTTCAGGTTCGACGCCGACGTTGATCTGGCCGAGTACCTTGGAGGTCTCGGTGTCGATCACCGTGACCAGCGCATCGTCTTCGTTGGAAACGTACAACCAGCGGTTGTTGGGGTGCAGGGCAAATTGCTCGGGGTCTTTACCCGAGGGCAGTTCCTTGATGATCTTGCGCGTGGCCACGTCCATCACCTGGACCCGGTCAGAGTCGCTGGCGCAGATGTACAGCAGCTTGTTGTCATGGGACAGCAGCAGGCCGCGGGGGCGCTGGCCGACGGGCAGGGTGTCGGTGACTTGCAGGGTCTGCAGGTCGATCAGGCTCAGGCTGTTGTCCTTTTCGTTGGAGACCCAGGCAGTGCTGGCAACGGCATGGCCAGCGGCGAGCAGCAAAGTGCAAGAGAGCAGGGTGCGGCGCATGGCGGATTCCTTGTTGTTGTGATTATCGGATCAGGGAAAACGGCAGCTGACCTCGGGTTTGTCGTAGCCCAGGCTGTCCATCTCGTTGAACGGGTGCAGAAAGCCGTCCTGGGGTGAGGTGCTGACCAGCGCCCGGGGCTGGACGATAGGAATCGGCTGGCGCAACTGGCCGTTCCACGGCCGGTAGCTGAGCTTGCGGCCCTTGAAACCGTCGAGGGGCAACTGGTCGCTGATTTCCAGCGTACGGATCGCCATCGGCTCGGCCTGGCGCAGTTTGCTCACGGCGCTGGCGATACTGCGCACGGCCATCCAGGCGGCGAAATCGCGGTCATTCATCCAGCGTCCGGTCAGGGCTTCGAAGCGTTTTTGCAGCTGCGCGGCGCCGTAGGTTTCCACGGTCTTGTGCCAGCCCACCGGGGTCAGGCCCTGGGTGCCGGCGACCGGGCGCGGGTACCAGGTCTGGTAGGGCACGTATTCACCGAAGTCGCCGCGTTCATCGGCCACCAGTACCACGTCGTACTCGGCGGTCTGGGTGAACAGCGGCATATCCGCCTGGGCGCTGCGGCGTTGGTCGTTATCGAAACTCCAGGTTTTTTCCGCCACCAGTTGCAAGCCGAAGCGCTTGGCCCCGCGGCGCAGGGCGGCGGCATAGGCTTGATCGTCCGGCGTCGGGCCGACAATCAGCAGCACCCGCTGCCATTTGCGCAGCACCAGAAACTGCGCCAGTGCATCGGCAAGCATCGCCCGGCTCGGCAAGGTGTGCAGCACGTTCGCCAGGCAATCGGTGGTGCGCAGGCTGTCATCGGGGCTACCGGCGTTGAACAGCAAGCTGTCGGGCAGTGCTGCACTCAATTGGCGCAGGCTGCTCGCGGGGGCATTCACCACAAACAGGCGCAGGCCCTGTTCATGCTGCGCCTTTGCCGCTTCGAGCAAGGCTTCGGGACTGTCGACGCTGGCGCTGACCAGGCTGTAGCCGTGGTTGAGAAAGCGTCCGGTGCTGTTGCTGTCGGTGATCGCCAGTTCGGCGCCGCGCAGCCCGGCATCGGTGGGCTCGGGGATGACGTTGGACAGCAGCGGGCCGGGGTCGGGGCGATAACCCAGGTAGCCGATCTGCACCTGCAAGGGCGCATCGGCGGCCTGGCTCTGGGTGGCCAGGCCGGCGGCGCAGGCAATCGCCAGCAGGTAGAACAGGGCGTAAGGGATGAGCGGGCGCATAGGGCACTCCATTACAGGTAGCGCCAGCTTAGGTAGCCCGTGAAGCTGAGGAAATATGCAGAAAGTACCGGTGGTGTCCATCCAGCGCCTTACTACCAAGGGACTAGGTAGCGACCACCAAAGCAGCATGGGGTGAGTGCGATGCCGTTTCTAAGATGGCTGCCATAGCCTCTGCCAAGAGGTTTTGCGTGCAATCCAGAGGGCATAACAATGAAAACAAAACGCAACGCCTTGCTCGTGACCGGGCTATTGGTCAGTTTGATCAGCGCAGGTTCCGTATGGGCCCACGGCAACGTGGTCCCACAAGCCGTGGCCACCCCGGGGCTGACCCCGATCAAGGACGCCGGTGTGCAGCTCGATGCCGATGGCTGGGCCGCGGTGAACCCGTATCGCACCGCCCCGGAACATGACAAGGCAGTGGAGATCGGCACCTCGGCCTACACCCAGAACTGCGCGGCCTGTCATGGCCTGGAAGCCAAGTCCGGCGGTATCGCCCCCGACTTGCGCATGCTCGATGTCGGCGAGGCGGGCGATGAGTGGTTCGCCGAACGGGTGCGCCATGGCGCGGTGCGCGACGGTCGGGTGTACATGCCGAAGATGGCCGACTACCTGAGCCAGGAGGCCCTGTGGGCGGTGCGCACTTATCTGGACACTGTGCACGTCGAGGAGTGACCCATGCGCCTGCTCGCGGTGTTGATCAGCGCTCTGTGGCTGTGCTGCCAGGCGGCGCAGGCGCAGGTTCGCAACTACGACGAAATGATCGCCGCCGGGGAGCTGAAGGTGGCGGTCTACAAGGACTTCGCCCCCTACAGCTTTGAAAGCGCCGGAAAGCCTCAGGGTGTCGATGTCGAACTCGCCGAGGCCCTGGCCAAGGCGCTCGGCGTGCGCCTGACACTGATCTGGGCACCGGCCGGGGAAAAGCTCGATGACGATCTGCGCGATTACATCTGGCGTGCCAGTGCCTTGCACAACCAGCAACTGGCCGACCTGATGATGCGCGTGCCTTATGACCGTGACTACGCGCAGAAGCGTAACGAACTAGGCGAACTGGAAAATGGCCATGTAGTGATGTTCGGGCCGTACCAGAACGAACAATGGCAGGTGGCCTATGATCGCCGGCGGCTGGACAAGGTCGCCAGCGTCGCAGTGTTCGAGCATCACCCGATTGGTGTCGAAGTCGACAGCGTGCCGTCGTTCTACCTGACTTCGGTGTTCAACGGCATGCTCGCCGGCAAGACCCATCACTATCCGGGCGTGCCCCAGGCATTTGCCGCGATGAAGGCCGGTGAGGTCGATGCGGTGATGGCCATGCGCGGCGAAATCGACTGGCAGGTCCATGAAGCGGCCGACCCGCAAGTGGCACTGGCGGAGAATGCCTATCCGAACATGGGCAAGCAGCTC
The DNA here is from genome assembly GCF_019947365.1 of Pseudomonas sp. GL-R-26. Lineage (NCBI taxonomy): Bacteria > Pseudomonadati > Pseudomonadota > Gammaproteobacteria > Pseudomonadales > Pseudomonadaceae > Pseudomonas > Pseudomonas sp. GL-R-26. The sequence goes on from NZ_JAGYGI010000009.1 coordinate 97,814, forward strand.
TGGGAAATCGGCATGGCGGTGCACGAAAGCAACCGGCAACTGGCCTATGCCGTGGAAGAGGCGCTGGAAAGCCTGATCCGCGAGGGCTCGGTGAAGACCATCTACGGCCATTACGGCCTGCAATACGACGTGCCCGAGATGTATCAATAAGGAGCAGGCGATGAAATGGCGAGGGAGTTGTCTGTTGGCCTGCTGGTTAAGCCTGGCGGCACATGCTGGCGCTATCAATCCCGGCAAAGACCCGGTGCCATCGGTGATGTGGGCCTTCTATCACCAGCAGTTTCTGGGTAATGCGCCGTTCGTTTTCGATGATCGGGTCAAGCTGCTGGCGCCGCCGTTTGCCGAAGATGCCCGGCAGGTGCCGCTGGAAATCGACGCCCGGGCGTTCAAGGGCGATGTGGTGAAAATCCTCGCCTGGGCAGAGCTGAACCCGTTGCCGAAAATCGTCGACTTCCAGCCGCTGAATTCCGTTTTACCCTGGCTGTCGTTGCGCATTCGCATCGAACAGGCCACGCCCTTGCGCGCGGCGGTGTTGACCCGCGACGGCGTGTGGCATATCGGTTCGACCCTGATTGACGCCGCGGGTGGTGGTTGCACCGCGCCGAGCGTGGTACGTACGCAACCAGGCTGGGAGGAGCACATCGGCGAGGTGCTCGGCGGTCGCTATCCCCGGGGCGAGTTCAGCCGCTTGCGTTTGCAGGTAGCCCATCCCATGGACAACGGCATGGTCAGCGGCATTCCGGAATTCTTCATCAACCATGCCGAGCTGCGCGACCACAACGAGCAAGTGCTGGCCCGGCTGGAGCTGTTTCCCGCGGTCAGCGAAAACCCCAACCTGGCCTTCGACATCGAAGGGGCAGGGCAAACGCGCCTGCTGCTACGGGACAACAGCGGCAATGAGTTCGATGCGTCGATCCTCTGACCCCAAGGAGCGTGACCCCAAGGAGCGTGGCATGCGCTGGATCCTGTTGATGGTGCTGAGCGTCAGTCTGCCGGCCCTGGCCGATCTCGAATATTCACTCAAGCCTCGGCAGATCGCCCAGGACACCTGGCTGCTGGAAGGCAGCACCGATAATTTCGCCAAGGCCAATGGCGGCAACATCGTCAACACCGCGTTCATCGTCACCGAACGCGGTGTGGTGGTGATCGACACCGGGCCGTCCCGGCGTTACGGCGAAGCGATGCGCAAGGCCATTACCGCCACCACCGACAAACCGGTGATCGAGGTCTTGCTGACCCATCACCACCCGGACCATGTGCTGGGCAATCAAACCTTCAGCGACGTGCCGATCGGCGCCTTGGCGGGCACCACCGAGCTGTTGCATCAGCAAGGCGATGCCATGGCCGAGAATATGTACCGCATGGTCGGCGACTGGATGCGTGGCACCGAAGTGGTGTTGCCGACCCAGACGCTGACACCCGGCGTGAAAAGTTTTGGGAATCACGATCTGCGTCTGCTGAGCCTGGGTGGGCATACGGGCGCAGATCTGGCTATTCTCGACCAGCAAACCGGCGTGCTGTTTGCCGGCGACCTGGTGTTTTATCAGCGGGCGCTGACCACGCCCAACAGTCCAGGGCTGTCGGTGTGGCTGGCGGACATCGCGACCCTGCAAGGCTTGCCCTGGACGCAGGTTGTGCCCGGCCATGGGCCGGTGGCGAGCGATCCGCAACCCTTCGAGCAGATGCGCGATTACCTGACCTGGCTCGATCAGCTGATGCGCGACGGCGCCGCCAATGGCAGCGACATGGCCGAGATGATCCGCAGCCCCATCCCCGAACGTTTCGCCGGGATCAACCTGAGTCGTTACGAACTGATCCGCAGCGTCAGCCATCTGTACCCGCGCTACGAGCGCGAGCGGATGACGCGGGTGGATTCTGCCAGCAAATAGTCGACCTGAATCCCCTGTAGGAGCGAGCCTGTTCGCGATGGACGTTAACGATAACGCAAGCTGCCTGGATGAACGCGGTGGTCTGACGTTTTTCGCGAGCAGGCTCGCTCCTACAGGGGGCCGGTGCCGTTCACATAATCTCGTGCCCATCTCATCCGACCCGCTACCAAGGAACTAGCAATCTCCTCATTGCGGGCAATTGTTGCCAGGGCGACGGCGCTCAAGAATCTGCACCAGACCGGGAGAATTTCCCGGACATAACAAAAATCCGCAGAGGAAGCCGTCATGACCCAACCCGCACGTCGCCAGCCCTTCGTCTTGAGCCTGCTGCTCAGTGCCATGCTGTTGTCCGGCCAGGCATTGGCCGGGGTTTCCGACCAGGACATTCTCCAGGACCCGAAGAACCCGGAACAGGTCGTGACCAACGGCCTCGGCGTTCAAGGGCAGCGCTACAGCCCGCTGGATATTCTCAACGTCGACAACGTCAAGGAGCTGCGCCCGGCGTGGGCGTTTTCCTTCGGCGGTGAAAAACAGCGTGGCCAGCAAGCGCAGCCAATGGTCAAGGACGGCGTGATGTACATGACCGGCTCCTACTCCCGGGTGTTCGCCGTGGATGCACGCACCGGCAAGAAGCTCTGGCAATACGATGCACGCCTGCCCGATGACATCCGCCCTTGCTGCGACGTGATCAACCGTGGCGTCGCGCTGTATGGCGACCTGGTGATTTTCGGCACCCTCGACGCCAAGCTCGTGGCGCTGAACAAGGACACCGGCAAGGTGGTGTGGAGCAAGAAAGTCGCCGACCACAAGGAAGGCTACTCGATCAGCGCCGCGCCACTGGTGATCAACGGCAAGCTGATTACCGGCGTGGCCGGTGGCGAGTTCGGCGTGGTGGGCAAGATCGAGGCCTACGACCCTAACAACGGTGATCTGCTGTGGACCCGGCCAACGGTCGAAGGCCATATGGGCTACGTCTACAAGGATGGCAAAGCGGTGGAAAACGGCATCTCCGGCGGCGAGGCGGGCAAGACCTGGCCGGGCGATCTCTGGAAAACCGGCGGCGCGGCCCCTTGGCTTGGCGGCTATTACGACCCGGAAACCAACCTGCTGCTGTTCGGTACCGGCAACCCGGCGCCGTGGAACTCGCACCTGCGCCCTGGCGACAACCTCTACTCCTCATCGCGCCTGGCGCTCAACCCGGACGACGGCACCATCAAGTGGCACTTCCAGAGCACGCCCCACGACGGTTGGGACTACGACGGCGTGAACGAGCTGGTGTCGTTCAACTACAGCGAAGGCGGCAAGGAGATCAAGGCGGCGGCCACTGCCGACCGTAACGGTTTCTTCTACGTGCTGGATCGTACCAACGGCAAATTCATCCGTGGCTTCCCGTTCGTGGACAAGATCACCTGGGCCACCGGCCTGGACAAGAACGGCCGGCCGATCTACAACGAGGCCAGCCGTCCCGGCGCCCCGGGCTCGGAAGTCAAGGGCAGTTCGGTGTTCGTAGCACCGGCGTTCCTCGGCGCGAAAAACTGGATGCCGATGGCTTACAACAAAGACACCGGGCTGTTCTATGTGCCGTCCAACGAATGGGGCATGGACATCTGGAACGAAGGCATCGCCTACAAGAAGGGCGCGGCGTTCCTCGGCGCCGGCTTCACCATCAAACCGTTGAATGAAGACTACATCGGCGTGCTGCGGGCCATCGATCCGAAAACCGGCAAGGAAGTGTGGCGCCACAAGAACTACGCGCCGCTGTGGGGCGGGGTGCTGACCACCAAGGGCAACCTGGTGTTCACCGGCACGCCTGAAGGCTTCCTGCAGGCTTTCAACGCCAAGACCGGCGAAAAGGTCTGGGAATTCCAGACCGGTTCCGGCGTGCTCGGCTCGCCCATCACCTGGGAAATGGACGGCGAACAGTACGTCTCGGTGCTCTCCGGCTGGGGCGGTGCGGTACCGCTGTGGGGCGGCGAAGTGGCCAAGCGCATCAAGGACTTCAACCAGGGCGGCATGCTCTGGACCTTCAAGCTGCCCAAGGATCTCGTGGCCAAGCACTGATCCCGATTCCACCGCATAACCCCTGTAGGAGCGAGCCTGCTCGCGATGGTCGTCAACGATAACGCTGGAAACCTGATACCCCGTGGCGTTCTCGGGTTCATCGCGAGCAGGCTCGCTCCTACAGTGATCTGTGTGAAATCTACGACCAAATAACGAGAGCCCCTCCTGCCAACGATGCATTCGTCTGGCACGCGGGGCTCTCTAGTATCGGCTCATCGCCTGTCAGTACGACAGGCATCGACCCAGACAGAGGCCCACCATGATCTACGCACAACCCGGAACCCCAGGCGCCGTCATTACCTTCAAACCACGCTACGGCAACTTCATCGGTGGCGAGTTTGTCGCTCCGATCAATGGCGAGTACTTCACCAACACCTCGCCGGTCAACGGTGAAGTGATCGCCGAATTCCCGCGCTCCAGCGCCGCCGACATCGACAAGGCCCTCGACGCCGCGCATGCCGCAGCGGATGCCTGGGGCAAGACCTCGGCCCAGGACCGCTCCCTGGTGCTGCTGAAAATCGCCGATCGCATCGAGCAGAACCTTGAGGTGCTGGCCGTCACCGAAACCTGGGACAACGGCAAGGCCGTGCGCGAAACCCTGAACGCCGACGTGCCGCTGGCGGCCGACCACTTCCGTTACTTCGCCGGCTGCATCCGCGCCCAGGAAGGCGGCGCCGCCGAGATCAACGAGCTGACCACGGCCTATCACTTCCATGAGCCCCTGGGTGTGGTCGGGCAGATCATTCCGTGGAACTTCCCGCTGTTGATGGCTGCCTGGAAACTCGCCCCGGCCCTGGCCGCCGGTAACTGCATCGTGCTCAAGCCTGCCGAGCAAACGCCGCTGTCGATCATGGTCTTTGCTGAACTGATCGCCGACTTGCTGCCAGCGGGCGTGCTGAACATCGTCCAGGGCTTCGGTCGCGAAGCCGGCGAGGCCCTGGCCACCAGCAAGCGTATCGCCAAGATCGCCTTCACCGGCTCGACCCCGGTGGGCGCGCACATCATGCATTGCGCCGCTGAGAACATCATCCCGAGCACCGTCGAGCTGGGCGGCAAGTCGCCGAACATCTTCTTCGAAGACATCATGAACGCGGAACCTGCGTTCATCGAAAAAGCCGCCGAAGGGCTGGTGCTGGCGTTCTTCAACCAGGGCGAAGTCTGCACCTGTCCGTCCCGGGCGCTGGTGCAGGAGTCGATCTACGAGCCGTTCATGGCCGAGGTGATGAAGAAGATCGTCAAGATCAAGCGCGGCAACCCGCTGGACACCGAGACCATGGTCGGCGCCCAGGCGTCCGAACAGCAATACGACAAGATCCTCTCGTACCTGACCATTGCCCAGGAGGAGGGCGCTGAGCTGCTCACCGGCGGCGCAGTCGAGCGTCTGGAGGGCGACCTGTCCAGCGGTTACTACATCCAGCCGACCCTGCTCAAGGGCCACAACAAGATGCGTGTGTTCCAGGAAGAAATCTTCGGTCCGGTGGTGGGTATCACCACCTTCAAGGACGAAGCCGAAGCCCTGGCCATCGCCAACGACAGCGAGTTCGGCCTCGGTGCCGGCCTGTGGACGCGCGACATCAACCGCGCCTACCGCATGGGCCGGGCGATCAAGGCCGGGCGCGTGTGGACCAACTGCTACCACCTGTACCCGGCGCACGCCGCGTTCGGTGGCTACAAGAAGTCCGGCGTTGGTCGGGAAAACCACAAGATGATGCTCGATCACTATCAACAGACCAAAAACCTGCTGGTGAGCTACGACATCAATCCGCTGGGGTTCTTCTGACTTAGCTAGAACACTGAAAAACCTGTAGGAGCGAGCCTGCTCGCGATGAGGTCAGCACATTCAACATTAATGTTGACTGTCGGACCGCTATCGCGAGCAGGCTCACTCCTACACTGTTTTGTGGCGTGCAAAACATCTGCGTAACACCCCCTACCAAATCACCCCGCCAACTCCTTCGAAAGTAGCATTCGGGCGCTCATCGCCCCGTGCATTAATGGCTCTACCGGAATCACCCGGGCACAAGAAGAGGAATGACCCATGTGGACTAAACCCGCGTTTACCGATCTGCGCATTGGCTTCGAAGTGACGATGTATTTCGCCAACCGTTGATTGATCACCCGGCCAGCCGATGCGTTGGCCGGGCCTGCCTTCTGGAGCATCCGCCATGCACATCCGTGTTCTCGGTTCCGCCGCTGGCGGTGGTTTCCCTCAGTGGAACTGCAACTGCCGCCAGTGCGCCGGCGTGCGCAATGGCAGCCTGCGGGCACAGCGCCGTACGCAGTCGTCGATTGCCCTGAGTGACGACGGCGTGGAGTGGGTGTTGTGCAATGCTTCACCGGACATTCGCGCGCAACTCGATAGTTTTGCGCCATTGCAACCGGCGCGGCGCCTGCGTGACAGCGCCATCGCCGGCATCGTGCTGCTCGACAGCCAGATCGACCATTGCACCGGGTTGCTCAGCCTGCGCGAAGGCTGCCCGCATGCGGTGTGGTGCACCGAGCGCGTGCACCAGGACCTGAGCAGCGGTTTCCCGCTGTTCAACATGCTCGGACACTGGAACGGCGGGTTGCACTGGCAACCGGTCGGCCTCGATCGCCAGCCGTTCGGCATCCCGGCCTGCGGGCATTTGCAATTTCGCGCGATTCCCCTGGTGAGCAACGCGCCGCCGTATTCGCCCAATCGCGGCAACCCGCAACCGGGCGACACCATTGGCCTGTTCATTGAAGACCTGCGCAACGGCGCCTCGCTGTTCTATGCCCCGGGCCTTGGCCGAATCGACGATGAAGTGCTGGGCTGGATGCAGCGTGCCGATTGCCTGTTGCTGGATGGCACCCTGTGGCGCGACGACGAGATGCGTATCTGCGAAGTCGGCCAGAGCCTGGGCAGCGAAATGGGGCACCTCCCACAAAGCGGCCCCGGCGGGATGCTTGAAGTGCTGGAGGGTTTCAACCGCCAGCGCAAGGTGCTGATCCACATCAACAACACCAATCCCCTTCTCGATGAAGACTCGGCCGAGCGGGCCTTGCTGGAGCGGCGGGGTATTGAAGTGGCTTATGACGGCATGAGTATTGAGCTGTAGCCGAAGGCCTCTTCGCGAGCAGGCACCGCAAAAATTCCCGGAGAACAAAATGACTGACACCCCCATGTCCCCCACAGAATTCGAAGCCGCCCTGCGCGCCAAGGGCGCCTACTACCACATCCATCATCCCTTCCACCAAGCCATGTACGCCGGCCGCGCCAGCCGTGAACAGATCCAGGGCTGGGTCGCCAACCGCTTCTACTATCAGGTCAACATCCCCCTGAAGGACGCCGCGATTCTCGCCAATTGCCCGGACCGCGACGTGCGCCGCGAATGGCTGCAACGGATTCTCGACCACGACGGCGTCCCCGGCAGCGAGGGCGGTATCGAAGCCTGGCTGCGCCTGGGCGAAGCCGTGGGGCTGGATCGCGAGCAGATTTTGTCCCAGGAACTGGTGCTGCCCGGGGTGCGATTTGCCGTGGACGCCTACGTCAATTTCGCCCGTCGCGCCTGCTGGCAGGAGGCGGCCAGCAGTTCGCTGACCGAACTCTTTGCGCCACAGATCCATCAGTCGCGACTCGACGCCTGGCCGACCCATTACCCGTGGATCGACGTCGCTGGCTACGACTACTTCCGCACGCGCCTGAGCCAGGCGCGGCGCGATGTCGAGCACGGCTTGCGCATTACCCTGGGGTACTACGTGACGGCCGAGGGGCAACAACGCATGCTGGAGATTCTGCAATTCAAGCTCGACGTGCTGTGGAGCATGCTCGATGCCATGAGCATGGCCTACGAACTCGAACGCGCGCCGTATCACACGGTCACCGGCGACAACGTCTGGCACCGGGGGATCACCCTGTGAGCCTGATCAATCGCCAGCAGTCACCGGCCTTGCGCCGCGGTTTTCGCCTGCAGTGGGAGCCCCGTCAGGACTGCCATGTGCTGCTATACCCCGAAGGCATGATCAAGCTCAACGCCAGTGCCGGACAGATTCTCGACCTGGTGGATGGCCAGCGCAGCGTGGCGGCGATCATTGATCGATTGAGCGCCAGTTTCCCCGGGGTACCCGGGATCGACGAAGACGTGCTGGCGTTTCTGGAGGTGGCCCATGCGCAATTCTGGATCGAGTGAGACGATGCCGGGGCCGCCGTTGTGGCTGCTCGCCGAGCTGACCTACCGCTGCCCGCTGCAATGCCCGTATTGCTCCAATCCGCTGGATTTTGCCCGGCACGGCGAGGAACTGAGCACGGAAGAATGGATTCGCGTATTCCGCGAAGCGCGGGACATGGGCGCCGCGCAATTGGGCTTTTCCGGTGGCGAGCCATTGGTGCGCCAGGACCTCGCCGAACTGATCAAGGCCGCCCGGGACATGGGCTACTACACCAACCTGATCACCTCCGGCATCGGCCTGACCGAGCAGAAGGTGCGCGACTTCAAGGTGGCCGGGCTGGACCATATCCAGATCAGCTTCCAGGCCGCCGACGAGGAGGTGAACAACATGCTCGCCGGCTCGCGCAAGGCCTTTGCCCAGAAACTCGCCATGGCCCGTGCGGTGAAAGCCCAGGGCTATCCGATGGTGCTGAACTTCGTCACCCATCGGCACAACATCGACCGGATCGCGCAGATCATCGAGCTGTGCCTGGAGTTGGAGGCGGACTTTGTCGAACTGGCCACCTGCCAATTCTATGGCTGGGCCGAACTCAACCGCGTCGGCCTGTTGCCCACCCGTGAGCAACTGCAGCGTGCCGAGCGCATCACCAATGAATACCGCGAACGCCTTGAAGCCCAGGGCCACCCGTGCAAGCTGATCTTCGTCACCCCGGACTACTACGAGGAGCGTCCCAAGACCTGCATGAACGGCTGGGCCAACCTGTTTCTCGACATCACCCCCGACGGCACGGCCTTGCCTTGCCACAGCGCCCGGCAGTTGCCGGTAGCGTTTCCCAACGTGCGCGAGCACAGCCTCTCGCACATCTGGAACGACTCGTTCGGTTTCAATCGTTTTCGCGGCGATGACTGGATGAAGGAGCCGTGCCGCTCCTGCGATGAAAAACACAAGGACCTGGGCGGGTGCCGCTGCCAGGCCTTCATGCTGACCGGCGATGCCAGCAATGCCGACCCGGTGTGCAGCAAGTCCCCGCACCACGGGGTGATCCTCAAGGCCCGGGAGGAAGCGGAGGCACCGGGGTTGGGGATCGAACACCTGACGTTGCGTAACACGAAGGCTTCGCAGTTGATCTATCGCGGCTAGCCTGGCGATACAAATCACTGTCTGGGTCAATGACCTTGGTCTGATTGCATTCACAGCTGGATGGTTTAGTGTGGTTTCTACCTTCCAAAACAATAAAAACAGGCTTTCCAATGAGCCAGAGTCTCAACCAGCTGCGCAAGTTCGTTTCCCCTGAAATCATCTTCGGTGCCGGTAGCCGGCACAGTGTCGGCAATTACGCCAAGACCTTTGGCGCGCGCAAGGTCCTGGTGGTCAGTGACCCCGGTGTGATTGCCGCCGGCTGGGTCGCCGATGTCGAGGCCAGCCTGCAAGCGCTGGGCATCCAGTATTGCCTGTACTCCGATGTCTCGCCGAACCCGCGGGTCGAAGAGGTGATGCTCGGCGCCGAGATGTACCGGGAAAACCACTGCGACGTGATCGTCGCCGTCGGTGGCGGCAGCCCGATGGATTGCGGCAAAGGCATCGGCATCGTCGTCGCCCATGGCCGCAGCATTCTCGATTTCGAGGGCGTGGACACCATCCGCGTGCCCAGCCCGCCGCTGATCCTGATTCCAACCACCGCCGGCACCTCGGCCGACGTCTCGCAATTCGTGATCATTTCCAATCAGCAGGAACGCATGAAGTTCTCCATCGTCAGCAAGGCCGTGGTGCCGGACGTTTCGCTGATCGACCCGGAAACCACCCTGAGCATGGACCCGTTCCTGTCGGCCTGTACCGGCATCGACGCCTTGGTGCATGCCATCGAAGCCTTTGTGTCCACCGGCCACGGGCCGCTGACCGACCCCCATGCGCTTGAGGCGATGCGCCTGATCAATGGCAACCTGGTGCAAATGATCGCCAACCCGACCGACATCGCGTTGCGCGAAAAAATCATGCTCGGCAGCATGCAGGCCGGGCTGGCGTTTTCCAACGCGATCCTGGGTGCTGTGCATGCCATGTCCCACAGCCTGGGCGGCTTTCTCGATCTGCCCCACGGTCTGTGCAACGCGGTACTCGTCGAGCACGTGGTGGCCTTCAACTACAACTCGGCGCCAGATCGCTTCAAGGTGATCGCCGAGACATTGGGCATCGACTGCCGAGGCCTGAATCACCGGCAGATCTGCGGGCGCCTGGTCGAACATCTGATCGCTTTGAAACACGCCATCGGCTTTCACGAAACTCTCGGTTTGCATGGCGTCAGGACCTCGGACATTCCGTTCCTGTCGCAGCATGCGATGCACGATCCGTGCATCCTGACCAACCCGCGCGAATCCAGCCAGCGTGATGTCGAGGTCGTCTATGGCGAAGCCCTCTGACGAGCAACAACGGGCCCTGACGGGGCTGCTGGGGCTGGGCAGCCACTCGGCGCGCAAGAGCCATTACCCGGAGCTGGCCGCGCGTCTGGATGAGCTGGAAGCCGAGCGTAACCGCTACAAGTGGCTGTTCGAAAACGCGGTGCACGGGATCTTCCAGGCCAGCCTGCACGACGGCATGCGCGCCGCCAACCCGGCGCTGGCACGCATGCTCGGCTACCAGGACCCGCAGGAGGTGCTGTTCTCCCTGACCGATCTGGGCAGCACCCTGTTCGTCGACGGCGCGCAGGAGCTGGAAACCATCGGCGAAATCCTCAGGCACCAGCGCAGCCTGCACGGCTATGAAACCCGCTTGCGGCGCAAGGACGGCAGTCACCTCGACGTATTGATGAACCTGCTGCTCAAGCCCGGCCAGGAAGGCCTGGTGGAAGGGTTCGTCTCCGATATCACCGAGCGCAAGCTGGCCCAGCGACGCCTGCAGCAACTCAATGACGAACTGGAGCAGCGCGTCGTTGCGCGCACCGATGAATTGCTCGAGGCCAACCGTAACCTTCAGCAGCAGATCACCCAGCGTAAACAGATCGCCAAGGCCTTGCGCGATGCCCGCGATGCCGCCGAGGCCGCCAATCACAGCAAGGACAAATACCTCGCCGCCGCCAGCCACGACCTGCTGCAACCGTTGAACGCCGCGCGGTTGCTGATTTCGACCTTGCGCGAACGCAAACTGCCGGAAGCCGAGCAAGTGCTGGTGGAACGCACTCACCAGGCCCTGGAAGGGGCCGAAGACCTGCTGACGGATCTGCTCGACATTTCCCGGCTCGATCAGGCCGCGGTCAAGCCGGACGTTGCGTCGTACCGCCTCGACGAACTGCTCGGGCCGCTGGTGTCGGAGTTCCAGTCTGTCGCCCAGGCAGCCGGCTTGAACCTGCGGGTGCGCATGGCCGATTACGCCATCAGCACCGACTTGCGCCTGATGACGCGGATCCTGCGCAACTTCCTCAGCAATGCCTGCCGCTACACCGATGAAGGCAGCATCCTGCTGGCGGCCAGGCGTCGGGGCGAGATGTTGCGCCTGGAGGTCTGGGACACCGGGCGTGGCATCGCCGCCGACCGGCTCGATTCGATCTTCCTCGAGTTCAACCAGCTGGACGTCGGCCGCGCCGCCGACCGTAAGGGCGTGGGCCTGGGGCTGGCGATTGTCGAGCGCATCGCCAAGATCCTTGGCTACAGGATCGGCGTGTACTCGATGCCGGGGCGGGGTTCGATGTTCAGCATTGAAGTGCCGATATCCGATGAGGTTCCGCTGCCCGTGAGCCAGGCGGTGCCACAACCGGGCACCGGCAACCCGCTGCCGGGCCGCCGTTTACTGGTGATCGACAACGAAGTGAGCATTCTCGAAAGCATGAGCGCATTGCTCGGGCAGTGGGGCTGCGAGGTTCTGGTCGCCACCGATGAAGAGGCTGCGCTGGCGGCGCTACGCGGGCAGGCGCCGGAACTGATTCTCGCCGACTATCACCTCGATCACGGGGTGGTCGGCTGTGATGTGGTGCGACATTTGCGCGAGCATTTCCACCAGGACATTCCCGCGGTGATCATTACCGCCGACCGCACCGACCATTGTCGGCGTGCGTTGCAGCGGCTCAACGCACCCTTGCTGAACAAACCGGTGAAGCCCGGCAAGTTACGAGCGGTGTTGAGTCAATTGTTGGGGGCACCAGCCTGAAGCGGCCGGTACTGCAGGGTGAAGCCCAGTTCGGTGGATTGACCCTGTTCCAGTAAACGCAATCCTGGCCGACCGGGCAGGTGATGCGCGTTGACCGGGTGGCTCACCGGTTCGATGCAGAAAAACCCCAGGCCCACGGGGCAATAGAGCAGGTAGTAATCGCTGCCGGTAGCCTGGCAGTCGAGTGTGTAACCAAGATCCATTTGTTCGATCAGGCAGTGTCCGTTCCATTCGCAGAAACCGTTGTCCACCAGCGATTCGGGCAACGACTTCAGTTGCTGGAAATCCCACTCGACCGGCAATGCGCTGAGTTCCGTCGGCAGTTTTGCCCCGTCGCACATCCACACATGCCGGGCGGGTGCCTGTAGTCGGGTGTTCGGTGTCCGAGGCAGATACGGATGCAATCCCAGGCCATGCCACGCAGCGTGTTCAGCCAGGTGCGTGACGTGCAGTTCGATGCTCAGCTTGCCCGCGCTCAAATGGAAACGTTGCCGCGCGCGATAAGCGAAGGGGGTTGTGCTGTCTAGTTGCAGGACCACTTCATTTTGCGACCGGGAAACCACCTCCCACGGCTGCTGCCAGGCGCTGCCGTGAATCGGCAGGGGATCGGTGAGGCTGTTGGGCGTCAATGCCAGCCAGCCATCGGGGCAGTCGAAACCTCCACCGGCGATGCGATTGGACCAGGGGATCAAGGGAAAGCCGCCGAGCTTGCCGGGCAGGCCGGTGTTCAAGGCGTGCTCATCGGCGTGGCGCAGCAAGGGCTGGCCAGTGCTGCGCACGGTCCAGTTGACGATGCTCGCCCCTAGTTCCGGGGCGAGGGTGAGGTGGGTGAGTTCGTCTTCAAGTTCGATCAGTGTTAACGACATGTTGACCTGCCATGTGATTTTTTGAGGCTTGCACCGTTCCCTGTGGCGAGGGGCTTTTGTGGCGAGGGGGCTTGCCCCCGTTGGGCTGCGAAGCGGCCCCCTGCAACTTTTGAGGAACACCGAGTCGCTTGTATTTGCGACTGCTGAGCAGTCGAACGGGGGCAAGCCCCCTCGCCACAGGAGGGCTTGCGTGTCTGAATGCTTACAACACCAGATGCGGCAACCACAGCGACAGTGCCGGAATGTAGGTCACGGCCAACAGCACCAGGAACAGCACGCCGTAGAACGGCAGCAGGGCTTTCACGGTGGATTCGATACTGACCTTGCCCACCGCCGACCCCACGAACAGTACCGCACCCACCGGCGGTGTGATCAAGCCGATGCCCAGGTTCACCAACATGATCATGCCGAACTGCACCGGGTCCACGCCAATGCCGAGGATCACCGGCATCAGGATCGGCGTGAGGATCAGGATCAGCGGTGCCATGTCCATCACGGTGCCCAGCAACAGCAGCATGACGTTGATGCACATCAGGATCACATAGCGGTTGTCCGAGAGAGTCAGGAACAGCGTGGTGATCTTCGCCGGAATCTGCATCAGGGTCATGATGTAGCCGAAGCTGGCGGCGAAGCCGATCAGGATCATCACGATCGAAATCGTGCGCACGGTGCGGTGCATCAGTTTTGGCAGTTCGCTCCATTTGTAGTCGCGGTAGATGAACATGGTCACGAAGAACGACCACAGAACGGCAATCGCCGCCGACTCGGTGGCGGTGAAAATACCCGACAGGATGCCGCCGAGGATGATCACCATCGCCATCAGGCCCCACAGCGCCTCGCCGCAGATCTTCAGCGCCTCGCGCATCGGAATGACTTCACCCTTGGGGTAGTCGCGCTTCTTGGCGAAGATCAGGCACAGCACCATCAGGCACGCGCTCATCAACAGGCCCGGCACTACGCCGGCCATGAACAGCGAGGCAATCGACACCGTGCCGCCGGCGGCCAGTGAGTAGAGCACCGAGTTGTGGCTGGGCGGTGTCAGCAGCGCTTGCACCGAACCGCTGACGGTCACCGCCGTCGCGAATTCCCGGGGATAGCCACGGCGTTCCATTTCCGGAATCAGCACCGAACCGACCGAGGCGGTGTCCGCCACCGAGGAGCCGGAGATCGCGCCGAAGAAGGTCGAGGCCATGATGTTGACCAGCGACAAGCCACCACGCACGAAGCCCACCAGCACCCCGGCGAACGCCACCAGGCGCCGGGACATGCCGCCCTCGGCCATGATCGCGCCCGCCAGGACGAAGAACGGAATCGCCAGCAGGGAGAACTTGTTCACGCCCCCGGCCACCTGAATCATCAGTGCCTGGAACGGGATGTCGATCCACCAGGCGCCGATCAGTGCGGCAAACCCCAGGGCGTAGGCGACTGGCATGCCGATCAGGATCAACGCGATAAAACTGCCCAACAGAATAAAAGCGTCCATTCAGGCAGCCCCTTCGTTTTCTTCAACGAGGTCGAAACGCACGACCCGACGGTTGCTCTGGTCGCCGAGCAAGAGTTTTTCCAGGACAAACACCAGCGTCAGCACGCCGCCCACCGGAATCGGCATGTACGTGATGCCCACCCGCAGGGTCGGCAGGGCGCTCATGAACTGGTTCCAGGTGGACATGCACAGCTTGCTGCCCCAGATGGCCATGAACAGGCAGATGGTCGCCATCAGCATTTGCGCGACAATGGCCGCGGCCTTGCGCAGGTGCGGCGGCATGCGGTCGGTGAGCATCGCCACCGCCATGTGCGAACCGGATCGATAGCTGGCGGCGGCGCCGATGAAGGTGAAGACCATCATCAGCAGAATGGCGGTAGGCTCCGGCCAACTGGAGCCGGTACCGAGCACGTAACGGGCAAAAACGCCCCAGGGGATCATCAGGGAAATGGCCAGGACCGACAGGCCGGCAACCCAGATGCAGGTCATGTAAATCCTGTCGTTGATACGCAGCAGCAGATTCTTCATCGGGTTCCACCGTAACCGGGCGCGCACTGACGTACACCAACGTCAGCGGCGCCGGGCCTTTCTTGAATGCAGGGAGGGTTACTGAACGGCTTCGATGCGCTTGATCAGATCGGCGTAGGGGGCGCCGTATTTCTCGCGGATCGAGGCAGTGGCCTCGTAGAAAGGTTTCTTGTCGACGGTGATGAACTCGACACCGGCGGCCTTGAGTTTTTCTTCGCTGCTGGCCGATTTCGCATCCCACAGGGTGCGTTCCTGGGCCTGGGCCGCCTTGGCGGTTTTCTTCACCAGGGCTTGCTGCTCGGGGGTGAGTTTGTCCCAGGTGATTTTCGACATCACGATTGGCTCGGGCAGGATCAGGTGGCCGGTCAGGCTGTAGTACTTGGCGTTCTGGTAGTGGTTGTGTTCGAGCAGGGTCGGCGGGTTGTTTTCCGCACCGTCGATCACGCCGGTCTGCAGGGCGCTGAAGATTTCGCCGGTGTCCATCGCGATGCCGTTGCCGCCCATGGCGTTGATGGTTTCGATGAACATCGGGTTGCCTTGCACGCGGATCTTCATGCCCTTGAGGTCTTCCAGGCTGCGCACCGGTTTCTTGGTGTAGAGGTTGCGCGTGCCGCCGTCCATCCAGGCCAGGGCGACCAGGTTGAATTCGGAGTTGGTGATCTTGTCGAGGATTTCGTCGCCGACCGCACCGTCGATGACCTTGCGCATATGGGCCTGGTCACGGAACACGAACGGCATGTTGAACACGTTCACGTCCGGCACCACCGGCCCGACGATGCCGAGGCTGACCCGGGCCATCTGCACGGCGCCGACCTGGGCCTGTTCGACCACTTCTTTTTCCGAGCCGAGCACGCCACCGGCGAACATCTTGAAGGTCAGCGCGCCATTGCTGTCGGCCACCAGGGTTTTGCCCAGTTGTTCTTCAGCCACCACGGTCGGGTAACCGGCGGGGTGGATGTCGGCGAATTTGATTTCCAGTGCCTGGGCGGCACCGCTGAGGGAGAAGGCTAATGGAAGTGCAGCGGCGAGCAAGGTGCGTTTGAAGTCCATGGGGGGTGTCTCCAGTTTTATTGTTTTTTTATTCAAGGCACAGCGATGCAGCAGGAGCGCTTTTCTGTTGGGGGTGCTCAGTCGTTGAAACGGGGTTCGGGTAAACCTTTGACGCCGGGATCGAGGGCGAACACGCCACCGGCCAGTGATTGGGGATCATGGTCGTCGCCGGGGCGGATCGAGGTCACGAACAGCGTGTCCAGTCGAGGGCCACCGAAGGCGCACATGGTGGGTTTTTTCACCGGTACGGCGAGGGAGCGGTCAAGTCGGCCGTCGGGGGTAAAACGGTGGATCAAGCCGGCGTCGTTGGCGCAAATCCAGTAGCAGCCATCGGCGTCGACCGCCGCACCGTCGGGGCGACCTTCGTACTGGTTCATGTCCACGAACACGCGTCGGTTCGACGGCGTACCGGTTTCGATGTCGTAGTCGAAGGCCCAGATCTGCTGGACCTGAGGGTGAGAGTCGGACAGGTACAGGGTGCGCCCGTCCGGGCTGAAGCCCAGGCCGTTGGGCACGATTAAACCGCTCAGTCGGGCCTCGAGCGGCCCGCTCTGACCGGCGCTGTAGCGATACAACGCACCCTCGGCGACGTTGGCGCCCATGTTCAGCACCATGCTGCCTGCCCAGAAACGTCCCTGACGATCGCAGCGGCCGTCGTTCAAACGCATGTCGGTGCGGGCATGCTCGACATGGGCCAACTGTTCACTGTCGAGGCTGCCATCGGTGCGCGGATGCAGGCGGAAGAACCCGCTCTCCATGCCGGCGACCCAACCGCCGTCATGATGACGTGCGATGCAAGCCAGCATCTCCGGGGTTTTCCAGGCATCCATCTGCCCGGTGTCGGCACTCCAGCGCTGTAAACCGCCGGCGGGAATATCGACCCAGTACAGGGCGTTTTCCTCAGGTACCCAGACTGGGCTTTCACCGACCGCGTTGCGGGCGTCGACAATCAATTCAGCTTGCATGGCAACTCATTCCCTTGGTTTTTGTTGTGGGGATCAAGCAACACGCGAAGGCTCAGTCACCGAACGGGCCAGCCGCGCAGAAGGCGCCGCCCTGATAGAGCCGCGCCGGATCATCGGCGGCGGGCATCGGCTGGGCTTCGATTTTTTCGCGGAACACTTCGGAGCTGTCCTGGGGGACAAAACCCAGGGCCGTGGCATAACGGTTGTCCCACCAGATGTCCTTGTTGTCGGACATGCCATAGACCACGGTGTGGCCGACATTCGGCGTGTATAGGGCGCGATCGAGCAGTTGGGTCAGATCGCCGAAGCTCAGCCAGGTGCTCATCATCCGGCGGTTGTGGGGCTCCGGGAACGACGAGCCGATGCGCACGCTGACGGTCTCGATGCCATAGCGGTCGAAGTAGAACGTGGCCATGTCTTCGCCGTAGGACTTGGACAAGCCGTAGTAACTGTCCGGGCGGCGAGGGGAGTGGGCGTCGATCACCTCGTCTTGTTTGTAGAAGCCGATCACATGATTGGAACTGGCGAAGATCACCCGCTTCACGCCATGGCGGCGCGCGGCTTCGTAGATGTGGAACACGCCGCAGATGTTGGCGCCGAGGATCTCTTCGAAAGAGCGCTCGGTCGACACGCCGCCGAAGTGCAGGATCGCGTCCACGCCTTCGACCAGTTGATGCACCGCCTGCTTGTCGGCCAGATCGCAGGGCACGACTTCTTCGCGATCATCGATGGCCGGCGCGATGTCGGCGATGTCCGACAGGCGAATCACATTGGCGTAGGGGCGCAGGCTTTCGCGCAGGATTTTCCCGAGGCCACCAGCGGCGCCGGTCAGCAGCAGGCGATTGAAAGGGGTGCGGGCGGTTGCAGTGGTCGTCATGGGAATCCTGGACAAACAGTTGTTGTTATTGATTCGTTGTAGGTTGTCGTACGACTTTGTTGAGTATCGTTAGGCTTTCTGGCTCTTGTCAACGCGACATTGGTGGAAATTGACGGAGGGTCGTCTCCTGGAGGTCTGATGCAATTCTTAATATTCCCGCGCACCTTGTGGGAGTGAGCCTGCTCGCGATAGCGGTCTAACTTTCAACATCGAAGTCGACTGACAATCCGTCATCGCGAGCAGGCTCACTCCTACATTGGCGTTGTGTTTACAGGAGGCTGATCGGATAGCTGATGAAAATCCGGTTTTCATCGAATTCGTTGGTGCTGAAGCTCTTGCGAATCGTTGCGTTACGCCATTTCACGTTGAGGTTTTTCAGCGCACCGCTCTGCACGGTGTAGGCCAGTTCCGATTCGCGACCCCATTCCTCGCCGTCGGTAATTTTCCCGGTGTGCACGTTGTCACCGCTGATGTAGCGGTTCATCAGGGTCAGGCCCGGAACGCCGAGGGCGGCGAAGTTGTAGTCGTGACGCACCTGCCACGACTTTTCCCGGGCGTTGTCATAGCTGGAGTTGTAACTGTCGTTGGCCAGGGTGCCGCCGCTGGTGCCGTTGACCCGCATCCAGACGTCGTCACCGGTGAGTTTTTGCAGGCCGACGTAGAAGGTGTTGCCGCCGTACTTGGCCGAGAGCAGGGCGAACGCGGTCTTGTTGTCGAGATCACCGGCCAGCGCGCTGCCGTCTTCCTTGCCGATGAAGTAGCCCAGGTTGGCGCCCAGGGTCCAGTCGCCGAGGGGCTGGCTGTGGGTCAGGTTGAAGTATTGCTGCTGGTAAATGTCACTGAGTTCGGAGTACCAGACACCGACCTGCGTGCGCTTTTCATTGAACGCATATTCACCGCCGCCGAAGTTGAAACGGTCCGAGGTGAACGCCGCTTTACCGTTCATGAACATGTCTTCCATGCTCGCGTCGTTACGCGGGCTGTTTTTCTGGAATTGACCGCCATAGAGCGTCAGGCCGCTGATTTCGGTGGAGGTCACCTGAGCGCCCTGGAAGGTCTGCGGCAGCGAGCGGCCATCGTCGGAACGCAGGATCGGCAGCACCGGCATCCATTCGCCGACCTTCAATTCGGTTTTCGAGATCTTGCCTTTGAGCGCCACACCGAGCCGGCCGAAATTGTCGACGGGGCGGCCGTCATCGTGGATCGGTAACAACTGCGTGCCGCCGGTGCCTTTGCCACCATCGAGCTTCTGCGAGTACAGGCCCAGTACATCGACACCGAAGCCCACAGGACCCTGAGTGAAACCGGAGCGGGCATCGAGAATGAAGTTTTGCGTCCACTCTTCAGCCTTGCCCTGGGGGTAGGCCGGGTTGGTGTAGTTGCGGTTGATGTAGGCGTTGCGCAGGTTCAGCGTGGCCTTGGCGTCGTCGGTGAAACCTTCTGCCTGGCAGGTGATGGGCAGGACGAGGGCCAGGCCGCTGCAGCCGATCAGGCTCAGGGTATGACGACGGGCAAAGTCTGGACGCGAAGAACGGGCGGAGGAATTGCGGACGAGCTTGCTCACTGTGACGCTCCCTTGTTTCTTGTTTTTATTATTGTCATACGTCGTCGTACAACATTGGGGGCGATATTTGCGGGATTTCCGTGGGTTGTCAATCGGAAGTTATACGATGACTTGTGGAGAGATGGATTACATTTTGTGGGGAGCGAGCTTTTGTGGCGAGGGGGCTTGCCCCTTCGCCACAAAAGCTCGCTCCCACAGGGGACGGGGTTATTAGTTGGAAATCATGGGGGGTAGGGTGCCCAGCAATGAGACTGCCGCCACTGCGCCAAGCCCCAGCATCCACTCCAGCATCACGCTTCTACGCAATGCTTGCAGACGCTGCTCACACTCATTGATCCGCAAGCGATTGAACAACGCCAGGCCCAGCATCGTCGTCACCAGCGCAGCCTTGATCAACAGGATCAAGGCGAACCCGCTGAACAACGGTGTCGGCCAGAACGCTCCGGTGAGCACCCGCACATTGATCAGCCCGGTGATCAGCAGCCCGGCGACCAAGCCGTAACCGACGCCGCTGAAGCGCTGCAGCATCACGCGGATCGAATGCCCATCGGGTTGACGCAGAATCATCACCAGCAGCATCAAGCCGCCGAGCCAGGCACCCACGCAGATCAAGTGAATGAGTTGATTGAGGATCAGCAACTGGCCTGCGGTGCCATCGAGCATGGCGCCGTGGCCGACCGGGGCCAGGGTGGCCAGCAGCAGGCCGCTGAGGATCAGTCGCAACGCAAGGCTGGCGCGCAGTGGTGTCAGCAGCAACGCCAGCAACAGCAGGTTGATCAGTAAATGCCAGCGCCAGACCTGACCGAAAAAGGTATTGCCCAGCACCAGGCCCAGGGTCGACGGATCGAAGGCCGCGTCCCAGGCCCCGGCCATGCTCGCGGTAATCAGCAGCAACCAACAGACCCCGCTGGCCAGTGCCACCACGGCCAGCCAACGGCAGGTCCGAGCCAGCCGCTGATCCAGTGCGGTTTCGCCATTTGCCAGCAAGGGCCTGAACAACCAGCCCCCGAACAGCATCAGCACCACGATGAAATGCAGGAAGCGGCACAGCACCAGCGCGCTCGCCATGAATTACTGGCCAACCTTGAAGGCGTAGGCACCTTCGCTTTTGTGAGTGTCGACGGACACGGCGTGCCATTCGACTTTGTAGGTGCCGGCGGTCAACGGCGCGGCCGGGGTGACGATCAGGGTCTTTTTGTCGCTGCCTTCGGTGGTCAGCGCTTTGACCTCCACCGGGGTGCCTTCCCGGGTCAGCGTGACTTTGGTGAAACTGGCCTCGATACCCTCGGAGAACTCCAGGCGCAATTGCGTCGGCGCGGCCACGGTGCTGTCAGCGGCCGGTGTCTGGCTTTTCAGGTGGGCGTGGGCAAACACCGAAGAAGCAGCGAGCAGCGAGCCGAGCAGGGCAGCGACGGTCAGGGTTTTCTTGAGCAGCATCGTGGGGATCTCAGGCAGTTTCCAAGTGCGCAGAGTTTAGCTTTACGACAGCGCCAGTACGAAGTTTCGTTTTCCCCTGTCGCCGCGGTCCAGAGCGGATGCTAGTCTTGCTCAACGTTGTTGTCGGGGATCCGCATGGGCAATCACAAGATCGAGATTCGTCGCAGTAACGTCGAAAAAATCCTGCTGGGGGCGGAAAAAGTCTTCGCTGAAAAGGGCTTCGGCAGCACCGCCATGGCCGACATCGCCGCTGAAGTGCAACTGCCGCGCTCCAACCTGCACTACTACTTCAGCACCAAGACCGAGTTGTACAGCGCCGTGCTGTTCGACTTGCTGGAAGTCTGGAAACAGGACGCGCTGTGCTTCGAGATGTTCGACGACCCGCGCGTGGTGCTCAGCAGCTACATCCGCGCCAAGATGAACCATTCCCGCAGCCGGCCTTACGGTTCGAAAGTCTGGGCCAACGAAATCATCCATGGCGCGCCGACCCTCGGCGCAGCGCTGGATGCGAGCCTGTACGACTGGGCCAAAATGAAGGAAGCGAAAATCCGCCAGTGGGTGGACGACAAACGCATCCTGCCGGTTGAGCCCTCGAGCCTGCTGTACATGATCTGGGCCTCGACCCAGCACTACGCCGACTTCGATCACCAGGTGAATATTCTCAATGACCATCAGCCGCTGTCGGACATGCAGTTCGAGCGAGCGGTGCAGACGGTGACCAGTGTGATTTTGCGGGGGATCGGGCTGGAGCCTTGAGATTTGTGGTGGCTGTGCAGGCCTCTTCGCGGGCAAGCCCGCTCCCACAGTTGGCATTGGTGTACTCAGGTTTGATGTACGACACAAAACCACTGTGGGAGCGGGCTTGCCCGCGAAGGCGTCAGTTCAGACGCCGCTGACCTCAAGGACTGACGTGATACGGATTCCTCGGATCATGATTCCAGTCCAGAAACGGCTTGCCAGTCTCCACCGGCACCATCTCGATACAGTCCTGCACCGGGCAGGTGATCTGGCACAGGTTGCAGCCCACGCACTCCTCATCGATCACTTGATACTTGTGAGTACCGTCCGCCTGCTTGAGGCTAGCCACGGCCTGGTGCGAAGTGTCTTCACACGCGATATGGCAACGACCGCAACCGATACAAGCCTCCTGATCGATTTTCGCGATCACCTGGTAGTTGATGTCCAGGTACTTCCAGTCCGTGGTGTTGCCCACCGCGCGGCCGGAAAACTCCGAAATGCTGGCGTAGCCCTGACTGTCCATCCAGCGTGACAAGCCGTCCTTCATCTCCTCGACAATCCGGAAGCCATGCAACATCGCCGCCGTGCACACCTGCACCGAGCCGCTGCCCAGGGCGATGAATTCCGCGGCGTCGCGCCAGTTGCCGATGCCGCCGATGCCGCTGATCGGCAGCCCCTGGGTCTGCGGGTCGCGAGCGATTTCGGCGACCATGTTCAAGGCAATCGGCTTGACGGCCGAGCCGCAGTAACCGCCGTGGGTGCTTTGGCTGCCGACCATGGGGTTGGCGACCATGCGTTCGAGGTTGACGCTGGTGATCGAGTTGATGGTGTTGATCAACGACACTGCATCGGCACCGCCTCGGTGTGCGGCGCGGGCGGCGACACGGATGTCGGTGATGTTCGGCGTGAGCTTGACGATCACCGGCAACGAGCAATACGTCTTGCACCAGCGGGTGACCTGTTCCACATATTCCGGCACCTGGCCGACCGCCGCGCCCATGCCGCGTTCCGGCATGCCGTGGGGGCAACCGAAGTTCAGCTCGATGCCGTCGGCACCGGTGGCCTCCACCAGCGGCAGGATGTTTTTCCAGGATTCTTCGACGCAGGGCACCATCAAGGACACGATCAGCGCGCGGTCCGGCCAGTCCTTTTTGACCTGGGTGATTTCCCGCAGGTTGATCTCCAGCGAGCGGTCGGTGATCAGTTCGATGTTGTTGAAGCCCAGTACCTCCCGGTTAACCCCGAAGTGCGCCGAGTAGCGCGACGACACGTTCACCGCCGCCGGGTCTTCACCCAGGGTTTTCCAGACCACGCCGCCCCAGCCGGCCTCGAAGGCGCGGACCACGTTGTAGGCCTTGTCGGTCGGCGGCGCGGAGGCCAGCCAGAATGGATTGGGTGATTTGATGCCGGCGAAGACAATCGACAGATCGGCCATTTACGCAGCCTCCACGTTGAGCATCAGTTGAGCGTTGATTGCCTCGGCGGCGCGCTTGCCATGCTGCACGGCTTGCACGGTGAGGTCTTGATCGAGGCTGGTGCAGTCGCCGCCGGCATACACGCCGGGGATGCTGGTGCGCAGGTTTTCATCGACTTCGATGCGTTCGCCCTGGCGCTTGAGCTCGCGGGCCAGCGGATCGCTGAGGGCGCTGCCGTCGAAGGCCTGGCCGATGGCTTTGAAGATCGCATCGGCGGCCAGTTCGAAGGTTTCACCGGTGGTTTGCAGGCGACCTTTCACCAGATGGGTGCGGGCGAAACGCATGCCGCGCACGCGGCCTTGGTCATCGAGCAGCACTTCTTCCGGTTGTGCCCAGGTCATCAGCCGCACCTGATTGGCCTTGGCAATGTCCTGTTCGTGATGGGTGGCACCCATGTCCTCGATGCCACGGCGGTACACCAGATTCACGTCGTGGGCACCGAGGCGGGCCATTTGCACCGCCATGTCGATGGCAGTGTTGCCTGCGCCGAGGACAATGCAGTGGTCGGCCAGGGGCAATTGGCTCAGGTCATCGGCCTGGCGCAATTCGCGGATGTAGTCGGTGGCGGCGAGCAGGCCGGGCGCGTCTTCGTGGGCCAAGCCCAGCTGTTTGCTGGCATTGAGCCCGAGGCCGAGGAACACCGCATCGAACTGTTGATGCAGTTCGCTGAGGGTCAGGTTCTCTCCGAGTTTCTGCCCGTGGCGGATTTCGATCCCGCCGATTTCCAGCAGGAAGTCGAGCTCCTTTTGCGCGTAGTCATCCACCAGTTTGTATTTGGCGATCCCGTATTCGTTGAGGCCGCCAGCCTTTGGCCGCGCCTCGAAAATCACCACGTCATGCCCGTGCATGGCGCTGCGGTGGGCACAGGACAAACCGGCCGGACCGGCGCCGACCACGGCGATGCGTTTGCCGGTGGTGGCAGCGCGCTGGAAGGGGTGCGTGCTGAAGTGGGCGTTGTCCACGGCGTAGCGTTGCAACAGACCGATCATGACCGGCGCGCATTCGTGAGCGTTGTTGCGCACGCAGGCTTGCTGGCAAAGAATTTCCGTCGGACACACCCGGGCGCAACTGCCGCCGAGGATGTTGGCCGAGAGGATTTTCTGCGCCGCGCCTTGCACGTTGTCCTGCGCAATGTTGCGGATGAACGAGGGAATGTCGATCTCGCTCGGACAGGCATTGACGCAGGGCGCGTCGTAGCAATACAGGCAGCGCGAGGCTTCCAGTTGCGCCTGGCGCTCGTTGAGCGGCGGCGCCAGGTCGGTGAAGTGGCCGGCGAGGGCGGCCGCATTCTCTTGGGGATGCGGGAGGTGGTCCAGGGTCTTGATCACGGTTTTGGCCTCACGGTTATTTGAGGTGCTGCCTCTGAATGGGCATTGTTTTTGTGTTGTCTGGGCTGACGTCATCGCGAGCAAGCTCGCTCCCACAGGTTTTGTGGACACCCGAGATCCCTGTGGGAGCGGGCTTGCCCGCGATAGGCCGCAGGCCGCTTTCAGCGTTTCACGGCAACCGGCTGATTCAACTCAGCCCGCTTGCTCAGCAAATCAAACACCGCCGGATACGCCGGCCGCTCGATATACCGCCCGGCCCCGCGTTCGGCCCGCAGGTCGCCGTCGGCCCAGACCACGCGGCCCTGGCTGATGGTGTGGCTGGGCACGCCGCGCACGGTCTTGCCTTCGAAGATGTTGAAGTCCACCTGCTGATGGTGGGTCTTGGCGGAAATGGTCCGCGTGCCTTGCGGGTCCCACAGCACCAGATCGGCATCGGCACCCACACGAATCGCGCCTTTGCGTGGGTAGAGGTTGAAGATCTTCGCTGTGTTGGTGGACGTCAGTGCGACGAATTGCTGCATCGAAAAGCGTCCGCTGTTCACCCCTTCATCCCACAGCACTGCCATGCGGTCTTCGATGCCGGCAGTGCCATTGGGGATCTTGCTGAAGTCGTCACGGCCAGCGGCTTTTTGCTCGGCGCAGAAACAGCAGTGGTCGGTGGCGGTGGTGTGCAGGTTGCCCGATTGCAGGCCATGCCAGAGCGCCTCTTGATGGCCGCGAGGACGGAACGGTGGGCTCATCACGTAACCGGCGGCGGTCTGCCAGTCCGGATCGCGGTAGACGCTGTCGTCCAGCAGCAGGTGCCCAGCCAGCACTTCACCGTAGACCGGCTGGCCTTTGCCCCGTGCGTAGGTGATTTCGTCGAGGGCTTCCTTGGTCGAGACGTGAACCAGGTACAGCGGCGTGCCCAGGGTTTCGGCGATGCGTATCGCCCGGCTCGCGGCTTCGCCTTCAACCTGTGAAGGGCGCGACAAGGGATGCGCTTCCGGCCCGGTGATGCCCTGGGCCATCAGCTTGCGTTGCAGGTGATACACCAGTTCGCCGTTTTCCGCGTGAACGGTCGGCACCGCGCCCAGTTCCAGGCAGCGTTCGAAACTCGCCACCAGGGTGTCATCGGCGGCCATGATCGCGTTCTTGTAGGCCATGAAATGCTTGAAGCTGTTGACGCCGTGCTGGCTGACCAGCTCGGCCATTTCCTCGCGGACCTGTTCGCTCCACCAGGTGATGGCGACATGAAAGCCGTAGTCCGACGCCGACTTCTCGGCCCAGCCGCGCCACTGATGGAAGGCTTCGAGCAAGGATTGCTGTGGGTTGGGAATCACGAAGTCGATGATCGAGGTGGTGCCGCCGGCCAGTCCCGCCGCCGTACCGCTGTAGAAGTCTTCGCTGGCCACGGTGCCCATGAAGGGCAGTTGCATGTGGGTGTGCGGGTCGATGCCGCCGGGCATCAGGTATTGGCCGCTGCCGTCGAGCACTTCGGCGCCTGCAGGTACATCGAGATTTTCGCCGATGGCCTTGATCACGCCGTCTGCGCAATACACATCGGCGCGATAACTTTCATCATGGGTAATAACGGTGGCGCCACGGATCAACAGAGACATTCCGAGTTCCTCGCAGGCAATGACCGGCTTATGCCGGTTCTAGATGTTCTATATAAAAACAGCCCGGCCAGATTGATTCCTGTCAGCGCTGTCAGGATTAAACGCTAGCTGCAGTTATCCGAATCGGCAAGAATATTTTTTATAAGCTTATTCTGTTATTAACTAACTGATATTTAACGACTAAGTTCAAGAATCACCAAAATGGTGAGGCCGCTCACCATTTTGACGCACTTGACAGGATCGAAAAATAGTCAAGATTTCCTATGTGAAATCAGCTGTTTGAGTATGGTCTATGGTTGATGCGCAGCCATTGAAAAAAGATTAACGCACCAGATTGAGTCCTGACTGTCCGGACAACTTGCCTGGCATTCAGCCTGAGTGACATGAAAAGTACCGAAGACTCATCGGTTGAATAAATAAACTGATTGAACATCAGCAAGTTACAAGATTGAAAAGGTTCTGCCAGTGACGCCAGCGGGGAACCCGGCACGTTTATTGATGCCGCCGCTGACACCTTGGCCGGCCATGCAGGTTGTCAGTTTCTCCGGCCATCGTCCGGCTCGCGCTGATCGGCGCCAGCCCCTGATGAGCAACAATAATCAAAAGAACAGTGGAGCGGCCATGCAACAGATCAGATCGCAAGTGACCGAGCGCGACGGCTTGTTCGAGCTCGAAGCCGGCAGCGATGTCCTCGACAGTCCCCGTTACAACCACGACATTGCACCGACCAAGGTGCGCGAACGCACCTGGAACAAATGGCACATCACCGCGCTGTGGGTGGGCATGGCGATTTGCGTGCCGACCTACACCCTCGGCGGCGTGCTGACCGCGTACTTCGGCCTGAGCGTCGGTGAAGCGCTGCTGGCGATTCTGTTTGCCAACATCATCGTGCTGATTCCCCTGACGCTTAACGCCTTTCCCGGCACCAAGTACGGCATTCCCTTTCCGGTGTTGCTGCGCTCGTCCTTCGGCGTGCTCGGCTCCAACATTCCGTGCCTGATCCGCGCCCTGGTGGCGTGCGGCTGGTTCGGCATCCAGACCATGTTCGGCGGGCTGGCGATTCACCTGTTCCTCGGCTCGGTGTTCGAGGGCTGGAAATCCCTGGGCGGCACGGGCGAAGTCATCGGCTTCATGGTGTTCTGGGCGCTGAACCTGTGGGTGGTGATTCGCGGCGCCGAGTCGATCAAATGGCTGGAAACCCTGTCGGCCCCGCTGCTGGTACTGGTGGGCGCAGGCCTGCTGGTCTGGGCCATGCCCAACGTGTCGATGACCGAATTGCTGGCAATTCCGGCCAAGCGTCCCGAAGGCGCCGGCGTGGCCAGCTACTTCGCCGCCGGGCTGACGGCGATGGTCGGCTTTTGGGCCACGCTGTCACTGAACATTCCGGACTTCAGCCGGTACGCGAAAAGCCAGAAGGACCAGATTGTCGGGCAGATCATCGGCCTGCCGCTGACCATGTTCCTGTTTGCTTCCCTCGGCGTGGTGATGACCGCCGCGTCGGTGAAACTGGTGGGGGTGACGGTGTCCGATCCGGTGACCTTGATCGGTCATATCCAGAGCCCGGTTTGGGTCGCATTGGCGATGGCGCTGATCATCATCGCCACGCTGTCGACCAATACCGCAGCCAACATCGTGTCGCCGACCAATGACTTCCAGAACATCGCGCCCAAGGCGATCAACCGCACCAAGGCGGTATTGCTCACCGGATTTGTCGGGTTGGCATTGATGGCCCATGAGCTGCTGAAAAAACTGGGCCTGATTGTCTCGGACGTCAGTCTCGAAACCGTCTATTCCAACTGGTTGCTCGGTTATTCGAGCCTGCTGGGGCCGATCGCCGGGATCATGGTGGTGGACTATTTCCTGATCAAGAAACAGCAACTGGACCTTGCCGGGCTCTACAGGGACGACGTGTATCCGGCGTGGAACTGGAGCGGGTTCATCGCGTTTGGTGTGCCGGTGGTGCTGACGTTGTTGTCCCTGGGCAGCGACGTGTTCAGCTGGTTCTACAGCTATGGCTGGTTTACAGGCTCGGCGCTGGGTGGGGTTATTTATTATGGGTTGAGTGTGATGCGAGTCGATCCGTCCGTAGCGAAATCTCCGGTGTGAAGGATGGCCCCATCGCGAGCAGGCTCGCTCCTACATTTGGAATGCATTCCCCTGTAGGAGCGAGCCTGCTCGCGAAAGCGGTGGCACAAACACCAACGAAACACCTGAAGAAACACACAAGAACAGCCTGAGGAGATCATCATGAACGCGGCCGTAGATGTTCTGCAGTCCAGCCATCAGCACATCAACCGCGACCGCCTGTGGCAGTCGCTCATGGAACTGGCCAGGCTCGGTGCCACGGTCAAGGGCGGCGTGTGTCGCCTGGCCCTGACCGATCTCGACCGCCAGGCCCGGGACATCTTCGTCAAATGGTGTATCGATGCCGGCTGCACCGTCAGCATCGACGCCGTCGGCAACATCTTCGCCCGTCGCCCCGGGCGCAATCCCGACCTGCCACCGGTGATGACCGGCAGCCACATCGACACCCAGCCTACCGGCGGCAAGTTCGACGGCTGCTTCGGTGTACTGGCGGGCGTCGAAGTGCTGCGCACCCTCAATGACCTGAACATCGAAACCGAAGCGCCGCTGGAAGTGGTGGTCTGGACCAACGAAGAAGGTTCGCGTTTCGCCCCGTGCATGATGGGGTCCGGCGTGTTCGCGGAAAAATTCACCCTCGAGGAAACCCTGGCCAAGGTTGATGCCGAGGGCGTGACGGTCGGTGAAGCACTCAATGCCATTGGCTACGCCGGCCCGCGCAAAGTAAGCGGCCACAAAGTCGGTGCCTACTTTGAAGCCCACATCGAACAAGGCCCGATCCTCGAAGACGAACGCAAGACCATCGGCGTGGTGATGGGCGCCTTGGGGCAGAAATGGTTCGACCTGAAACTGCGCGGCGTCGAAGCCCACGCCGGCCCGACCCCGATGCACCTGCGCAAGGACGCCCTGGTCGGCGCCGCGGTGATCGTCGGTGCGCTCAACCGCGCCGCCCTCAGCCATCAACCCCATGCCTGCGGCACCGTCGGTTGCCTGCAAGCCTATCCCGGCTCGCGCAACGTCATCCCCGGCGAAGTGCGCATGACCCTGGACTTCCGCCATCT
Source organism: Pseudomonas sp. GL-R-26 (assembly GCF_019947365.1). Classification (NCBI taxonomy): domain Bacteria; kingdom Pseudomonadati; phylum Pseudomonadota; class Gammaproteobacteria; order Pseudomonadales; family Pseudomonadaceae; genus Pseudomonas; species Pseudomonas sp. GL-R-26. Next base: position 127,084 of record NZ_JAGYGI010000009.1, read on the forward strand.
GGAACCGGAGCGCCTGGACTCGATGATCGCCGAAGTGCGCGAAGTCATCGAAACCACCTGCGACGAACACGGCCTGACCTTCGAACTAACGCCAACGGCCGACTTCCCGCCGCTGTACTTCGACAAAGGCTGTGTCGAAGCCGTGCGCGGCGCCGCCCAAAGCCTGGGCCTGTCGCACATGGACATCGTCAGCGGGGCAGGGCACGACGCGATCTTCCTTGCCGAACTCGGCCCGGCCGGGATGATCTTCGTGCCCTGCGAAGGCGGCATCAGCCACAACGAAATCGAAAACGCCGCGCCGGAAGACCTGGCGGCCGGGTGTGCGGTGCTGTTGCGGGCAATGCTGGCGGCTTCGGCGGCGGTGGCGAAGGGCGAGCTGGCGGCCTGAGCCGAGTGACGTGCGCTGAAATTTTCAGCGCACGTCACAACGCGCAATCCTCAATCGTCATCCTGTTGAATCCCTCAATCAGTGGAGCAACACGATGTCGTCCAACACCCAAGCGGTCAACCTGCTGCAATCGATCCCACAGGTTTTCGAAAGCCTGACCCAGGTCCATGTCGCACTCGATCAGCATGATCTCGATCCCGCCCTCAAGCACTTGATCCACCTGCGCGCCTCGCAGATCAACCAGTGCGGTTTCTGCGTGAAGATGCACACCCGCGAAGCCCGGGAAGCCAATGAAACCAACGAGCGCCTGGATCGCCTGATCGTTTGGCGCCACGTCAGTGATTTCAGCCCTGCGGAGCGCGCCGCGCTGGCGTGGACCGAAGCCTTACGGCATCGATGACCTTTGGCTTCGATGAGTCGGGGCGGGTGAGCCGGATCTTCATCATGCGTAATCCCGAGAAACTGGCGAAGCTGGAGGCATCGTTGAACCTGCAATAGTCAGTCAAACGACCACCGGCCCTTCAAGCTTTTCACAGACCGAAAATGATGGAGATCCCACAGGGTTCGTTGCACTAACCAGAATCCCGGCGGTCGTATTCTTCACAGGGTCACCATACTTGTGGGGTCGAAATGAGCCAGGACGTTCTGACCACCGAAACCAATCGCCTCCAGTTGCAGCAAATCATCGCCGGCTTGTCCGACGGCGTGATCCTGCTCGATCCTGACCAGAGCATCCTGTGGGCCAACGAGGCGGCGCTGGCCATGCACGGCGTCTCGCAGATCAGCGACCTGGGTAGCAACACCATGGCGTATGCCAAACGCTTTGCCTTGAGCTATCGCAACAATCATGTGGTGCCAGTCGACAGCTACCCGATCAACCGGGTGGCGCGCGGCGAGACGTTCAGCGATGTGCTAGTGGAAGTGACGTCGACGGCGGACGAAGTGCGTACCTGGGTCCATCGCGTGCGCAGTCTGGTTTTGGCCGACAGCCATGGCGAGCCGGAATCGCTGGTGCTGATCATGGAGGATGTCACCAACTGGGCCAGCGCCGGGCAACTGACCGCCCGTGAGCGTGATGTGCTGGGCCTGATCTGCGAAGGTCTGGCCGACAAGGAAATCGCCGCGCGCCTGAAAGTCGCGCCGAACACGGTACGCAACCATGCGGCGATGGTGTATTCCAAGCTCGATGTGCATAGTCGCAGCGAGGCGATTGTCTGGGCGCGGGAGCGGGGACTGTTCTTTGGTGAATCCCGGTCGAAGGGGCAGGGTTAAGGTACAAACGCACTATCGGTCACCGCATTGATCGAAGAGCTGCGTTACGAACTGGACAGCAACTCCCTGCAATGGCCTGATTCGGTGATGTAAGAACTGTCAGCTTTTCCGGGTGTTGGCCACGGGCTGAGCTATGAGTGATTCGCAGATATTTATTTTTTTGACAGGTGCATGGACTTTGCGCGCCGGTTTTGTTGTCACAAAAAATGTGTCTATCACTTATCGCGGGTCAACCTATGAAAACTCTTGGGAAACGCGTTATCTCACCCTTGTCGCTGGCATTGTGCGTGGCGATCCTCGGCGGCTGTGCCAGTCCGCCACCCCCGCCAGTGGTCACTCCACCGCCTCCTGAACGCACCTGTCAGGCCATGGATAAAACCGATGTCCTGGGCGATGTACGGGCTGAAGACGGGCAGGTGACCCGAGTCACCACCACGACGCGTTGCGTCACGCAGTAAATCCTGGCGTTGCGCTGCACAACAACCCCGACTTGCTCGGGGTACATCTCTGTGGGAGCAGGCTCACTCCCACAGGGATTTGTGCTGTTCAGACGATCAGGACAGGAAACCGCCATCCACATTCAGCGAAACGCCGGTGGTGTAGCTGGAAGCATCGCTGGCCAGGTACAACACTGCGCCGGCCATTTCGCTTGGGTCAGCTACGCGCTTGAGCGGGATCTGTTGCAGCGCGGTGTTGAGGATGGCTTCGTTTTTCACCAGTGCCGAGGCGAACTTGGTGTCGGTTAGGCCCGGCAGCAAGGCATTGCAGCGAATCCCGAACTGCGCGCATTCCTTGGCGAACACCTTGGTCATGTTGATTACCGCTGCCTTGGTCACCGAGTAGATGCCCTGGAAGATGCCCGGCGAAACACCGTTGATCGATGCCACGTTGATGATGCTGCCGCCGCCGTTTTCGCGCATCAGCTTGCCGGCTTCGACCGACATGAAGAAGTAGCCGCGGATGTTCACGTCGACGGTTTTCTGGAAGGCGCTGAGGTCGGTGTCCAGCACGTTGCAGAACTGTGGGTTGGTCGCGGCGTTGTTGACCAGGATGTCGAGACGGCCGAACTGTTCCTTGATGCCGGCGAAGACCTGGCTGATCTGTTCCATTTCGCCGATATGGCAGGCAACAGCGGTGGCCTTGCCGCCGGCGGCGATGATCGCGTCGGCGACGTGCTGGCAGCCTTCAAGCTTGCGGCTCGACACGATCACGTGGGCGCCTTGCTGGGCCAGCAGTTTGGCGATGGCTTCACCGATGCCACGGCTGGCGCCGGAGACGAAAGCGATCTTGCCGTCGAGGTCGAACAACTGAGTCTTGGACATGGGATTCCCTTGTTATGAAGCCTTGTTATGAAGCCGATCAGAGGCTGGATTTCGAAATGACCTGCAAGCTCATCTGCTCCAGCAGCTTGTTCATGTGAATGAACTGCGCGAAGCGTTTGTCCTGGGTCTGGCCATGGTAGAAGCGGTAGTAGATCTGCTGCACGATGCCGGCCAGGCGGAACAGGCCGTAGGTGTAGTAGAAGTCGAAATTGTCGATGCGGATGCCCGAGCGTTCGGCGTAGTAATCGACGAACTCGCGGCGGGTCAGCATGCCCGGCGCGTGGCTCGGCTGGCGGCGCATCATCTGCACCGGTGCCGGATCATCGGCTTCGATCCAGTAGGCGAGGGTGTTGCCCAGGTCCATCAGCGGATCGCCCAGGGTGGTCAGTTCCCAGTCGAGCACGCCGATGATCTGCATCGGGTTGTTCGGGTCGAGGATCACGTTGTCGAAGCGGTAGTCGTTGTGCACGATGCTGGAAGTCGGGTGGTCGGCCGGCATCTTGTCGTTGAGCCAGGCTTTCACCGTTTCCCATTGCGGCGCATCGGGGGTCAGGGCCTTTTCGTAGCGATCGCTCCAGCCTTTGATTTGCCGCGCCACGTAGCCTTCGGGCTTGCCAAGGTCACCCAGGCCGTAGGCGTTGTAGTCGACGCGGTGCAGCTCCACGAACTTGTCGATGAAGCTCTTGCACAGGGCTTCGGTTTTCGCCGAATCCAGGCCCAGCTCCGGCGGCAGGTCCGAGCGCAGGATGATGCCGTTGACCCGTTCCATGACATAGAACTCGGCACCGATCACCGATTCGTCGGTGCAGTGCACGTAGGCTTTCGGGCAGTACGGAAAACCGTCGCGCAGTTGATTGAGGATGCGGAATTCACGGCCCATGTCATGGGCCGACTTGGCCTTGTGGCCGAAGGGCGGGCGACGCAGGACGAATTCCTGTTCGGGGTATTCCAGCAAGTAGGTGAGGTTTGAGGCACCGCCCGGAAACTGGCTGATCCGTGGCAAGCCGCTGAGCCCCGGAATATGGGCCTTGAGGTACGGATCGATCAAGCTGGCATCGAGCTCTTCGCCGGTGCGGATACGGGTGGACTGGTCGTTAAGCGCCATGCTTATCCCTTCTGCTTATTCTGGAGGCCTTAAACTATTGGCTAATCTAATGCTGAGGCAGGAGTGCCACAAGCGTGGCACGGTCTTATAGGTTAGCGTGTTGCAGGATAATCAGCGTTCCTGATGTGCGAGAACACGCCCGGCGGACTATGGTTCAGGGGCACGGTGCTGTCAGGAAGGAGATTTGAAATGGGCTGTCCGCAAGTCTGTGCCAGTGCCACCCTGCAATGCAGCTTTGGCGCGGCGCCGGCCGTGCTCAACGTGCTGCCGGTCAATCGCACACTGACCGCTGGCCTGCCGGCGGCGAACATCATGGATCACATCCCGCTGGTCAACATCATGCCTTTCGGTGTGTGCACGAGCCTGGCCAACCCGACGGTCGCGGCCGCCACCGCTGCGGCGCTGGGTGTGCTGACACCGATGCCCTGCATCCCGGCGACCGCCACGCCGTGGATACCGGGTGGGGCGCCGACCCTGCTGCTGGGCGGCATGCCGGCCATCGACGCCAACAGCACCTTGATGTGCAACTGGGCCGGGGTGATCAAGATTGTCATGCCTGGGCAGATGCAGATGCTCATTCCCTGACTCCCACAAGGCTTCACGCCTCGGCAGGATCACTCCAGCGCCTGAACCACCAGCGTACCCTCGAGATCGGCTTGCCCTCGGCGTCCAGCGGTCGCCCATCGGCGGCGAAACCCTGTTCCGGTTCCAGCAACTGACCGTTGAGATACCGCGCCTCGACGGCGGTTTTACCGTTGGGGTGAAAGCGCTGATACCGCCCCTCGCGCACGCCATCTCGGTAAAACTGCGTCTCGGCCAGTAGCCCGTCAGGGAAGTAGTTGTTCGCTTCACCGTGAAGCAGGCCCTGGCGATAAGTCGCCTTGCGTTGCAACCCGCCCTCGGGCGCAAAGAAACTGGCCACGCCGTGCAACTTGTCGTGCACATAGGGCAGTTGCGCCGAGACGTTGCCATTGGGGTAATACAGCAGGCTCGTGCCCTGTAGCTCGCCCTGACTGTAGCTCAGGTTTGCCTGAGGTCGACCGGCGTCCTTGATGCGCAGCGGGCCTTCCAGTCGGCCTTCAAGCAAGCGCCCGTCGAGGTGGCTGTCGCCACGCGCCAGATCAAGTTTGCTCGATGTCATTGCGTAACCCTCCTCAGTTGACCTTCACCAGCCCGCCCTTGATGGTCAGCATGCCGCCGCCGTCGACGGTTTGCTCGGCGGCGGCCTTGTTCATCAGGCTGATCCCGGCATCGTTGGTCAGCGTCGTGCCCGCCTTGTTTTCCAGCGCGGTGCCGGCCTGGTTGCTCAAGGAGGTGCCGGCTTTCTGGTTGATCGACGTGCTCGCCTCGGCGGCAAGGTCCGCGCCGCTCTTGATCGCAAAACTGCCGCCGCTTTGCAGGGTCAGGGTGCCGGTCACCTTGATGGTCAGGTTGCCGTCCACGGTCAGGCTGTAGTTGCCGGTGACCGTGTGGTCGTAGTTGCCGCCGGTGCTGTGGGTCTGGTCGGCGCCGACTTTCACCGTGCGGCTGTCCTTCACGTCAAGGCTGTCGCTGCCGGTCTGGATGGTCACGCTGCGTTTGCCTTTCTCCAGGGTCACGGTCTCGTCGCCTTCCTTCACCGTGCGCGTGCGGGCGTTCTGCACCGTCAGGGTTTCGTCGTGGCCAACGGTGGCAGCGGTGTCGTTGAGTACGTTGATCTTCAGATCCTTCTGCGCCTGCAGGAACACCTCTTCGGCGTCCTTCTTGTCCTCGAAGCGCAACTCGTTGAAACCGCCGCCGCCCTTGGACGACTGGGTCTTGATCCCGGACTGGGTCTGATTGGCCGGCAGCGCATAGGGCAGGGCGTTGTCACCGTTGTAGACGCAACCGGTCACCAGTGGCCGATCGGGGTCGCCGTCGATAAAGGTCACGATCACTTCCTGGCCGATGCGCGGGACGAACTGCATGCCGAAACCCTTGCCGCTCCAGGGCAGCACCACTCGCACCCAGCAGGAGCTGGTTTCATCGTTTTTGCCGTCGCGGTCCCAGGGAAACTGCAATTTGATGCGGCCGTATTCGTCGGTCCAGATCTCTTCGCCGGACTTGCCCACGACGATGGCGGTCTGGGTGTGCATGCGTGGTTTTGGCGTTGTTCGCGCAGGGCGAAATGGCGTGGCTTTGGGGATCGCTTCGAAGCGGTTGCGGTAATGATCGTGGCTGGCTTCGTGAGTCACCGCCGTCACCACCCAATCGATATTCAGGGTTGTGTCATCGTGACCGGCCAGCGTGAACCAATGCCCCGGCACCAGCCAGCGGCAGTCGCTTTCGCCGACAAAACGCTTCTCCTGACTGCGCAAACCATCGACGCGCTGCTTGGTCAGTGCATCGCCGCGGGCCTTGGCGTTGTAGCTGCCCGGATGCTCGTACATCGACCGCGGTCCAGCGACTGCTTCGGCCTGGCTGTAGAGCGAAGTGGTCGGCGTGGTGAATTCGTAATCCGTCGCCTGATACACCCCGGCCACCGCCTGCACGCAGACCTGCCCGGAGCGAATGCCATGCAGTTCGCGCTCGCCCATCTGCTGGCCGAGATAGTTTACCTTCGGCCCGTTCGGGATTTGTGGGAAGGCATCGTTACTGTCCCCCAGCACCAACGTGTGCTTGCCGTCTTCGTGGGTAAAAAACCAGAAAATCCCTTCCTCCTCCAACAGGCGCGAAACGAACGCGAAGTCGGTTTCGCCGTATTGCACGCAGTACTCGCGCGGGGTGTAGCTGCCGGTAAGTTTCAGGGTGAAATCGGTAAAGCCGTGGGCCTTGAAAATCGTGGTGACGATGTCTGAAGTGGAGAGGTTCTGGAACACTCGGTTGTTGCTGGCCAGGGTCAGCCACCAGAGCCACGGGCGTAGCACGAGTTGATAGCGTTCGGCGGTGGCGTCGGCCGGGAGTTGGCGGATTTCGGCGACCAATGCATCGAGAGGGCGGGTTTGGGCGTCGTTGTGCAGGGTGGTCGTGACGTGGGTGGCAACGGCGGTGGTCAGGGTTAATGAGGTGCCGTCATTGAGGCCATTCAAAGTCTGCTTGCCGAGGCCGTTGAGGGGTTCCTCACCGGAAATGGACTCAGGATAAAGTGCCGCTAACGATGAGGCGGTCAGGGAAAGGCTGGTAGTTGTATCGATGGCGCGCGGCATTAGAATCTGGTCATATGTTTATTTGAGCCCAGGCGGGATAATGGTCGCCTTTGCTTGAGGCATATAATCCACAAGAATTAACGGCTCCTGCGGGAAAGTTATATAGCCAGAATCCATCCAGAGCGCCCCCGCCGAAGTGCGAACTACCCGGTATGGCCCATGCCCCAATAGCAGATCTTCCCGCTGCTTGATTGAAGTCTCCTCCCACAATGACGGGATTGGCACCTACCAGCGCGATAATTCGACCCATAAGGTTTCCTGCTATCAAGTCCCAGTCATTTCCTGTCGGCGACCATGCATGAATGGTACATAAATAAAGCGTCGCTCCCCCACGGGCAATGGTTGTATACAGGACTCCTCGACTCACTCCGTCCGGGTGAACGATGATATTCGATGCCGTTGCACCCAATCCCTGGCGAGTAAGTACACTGGTAGCACCCTGGTAGCCGCCATGCCAGCGCGATCGTGTACCGCTATACAAAATCCCGGGCCGGCTGGAAGTTCCTGTGCGTCCCTGAAAGTCATAGGTATATCCTTGAACATCCCCCGACTCGGCCGACTCTTGTAAAAAAATAATGTCGGCGCCGTCGGTGAGCAGTTTTTCCACATGCATTTCAACAGCGTTACTGCCTTGCGTATTCCATGTCACACAAGTAAGCATGTAATAACCCCTTTCGCCCATCTGGATGGCTTGACTAAGTCGCTTCACCTACTGAAAATTTTGTCTTGATCAATTTTTGCATCAATATCTTTACCTCCTTCAGCAAGTTCCCCGGTTGTGAGGTGATTGTATGGGTGGCGGCGGATATTTTTGCTTTTTTGCCTTCTTCTTTCATCAGGCTTTTTGACGATGTTTTAACATCAAGCTCGTCGTCTTCGTCAACTTCAAGTTGGTAATAGATCGAGCCATTGTTTTTTCCTCCGACCAACGTGATATGGAAATAAGTCCACATCCCTGAGTCATTGGGGACAATTGATATATGAGCGTTGTTCTGACCGATCTTGAGACCGTTAAGTACTAGCATTCCGGAGCGGGTACTAGTCACCAGCCCGGTACCGCCAACTGCGCCGATCACCTCCACGTCCTCACCGTAGATTTTTCCGGTGTTGATGATCGAGTTCACCATGGGCGTCCAGGGATCATGTGTGGAAATATTTGCCGCCGTGAGTGTGGATTGCGCATAAGCCATGATTTTCGTCACTCCTGTAAAAGAAAAAGCATTCAAATGACCCGCTTTATCATCACCGGACAACCGGATGAGGACATTTATTCCAGCACCCACTCCGCCAACTTCCCCGTCACCTGCGTCATCAACACATTTTCAACATCCCGAGCCCCGGCAGCACTGCACTTGGCCAACACCGCCTGGACAATCCCTGCATCGAACTCAAACTGCTTCCCGGTCGCGGCTTTGTACCGACCACGCAATTTCTCCAGCTTCGCCAACACAATCCCCTCCAGCGTCGCTTCATCCAGCGGTCGATACGCGACCACCGTCATCCGCGCCAGAAACGCCGGTCGAAAGGCTTGCAGCAGTACCTTATGCAAGGCTTCGTTAAAGGCATCGGTTCCAAGTTGTGCCACCGGTGTGTCGAGCAACAGTTCGGCGCCCACGTTACTGGTGGCGAGCATCACAGTGTTTTTGAAGTCCACCACCAACCCGGTGCCGTCTTCCATCACGCCTTTATCGAACACGTTGTAGAAGGCTTCGAGTACATCCGGATGGGCCTTTTCGATTTCATCGAGCAATACCACCGAATAGGGTTTGCGCCGTACCGCTTCAGTCAGCACGCCGCCGCTGCCATAACCGACGTAACCGGGCGGGGCGCCTTTGAGTTGGCTGACGGTGTGGGCTTCCTGGTACTCCGAGAGGTTGATGCTGATCAGGTTGCGCTCGCCGCCGTACAGCGCGTCGGCCAAGGCGTAAGCGGTTTCGGTTTTACCGACGCCCGTAGGGCCGACCAGCAGGAACACACCAACAGGTTTTTGCGGGTCGGTGAGGCCGGCGCGGTAAGCCTGCAGGCGCTGGGCGATGGTGCCCAGCGCGATGCTTTGGCCCATGACGCGCAACCCCATGCGCTGGCCAAGGGTGCGCACGGCGTGCGCTTCGTCGGCGAGCATTTTGCCGACCGGGATGCCGGTCCAGCCGGCGATCACGGCTGCGACGGTTTTTGCATCGACCTGTTCCGGCACCAGCGGATCGTCCTGGCGAATGGCGTCGAGCCCGGCTTCCAGGCGCACCAGTTCGGCGGCCAGATGATCGATGCGGCTGTCGATGGCTTCGTCCGGCTTGTCGCTGTCGGCGCGTTCGCTCAAGGTCAGCAATTCGCTGCGGGTTTCCAGCAGTTCGCGCACGGCGACCCGTTCTTCATTCCAGCGCACTTCCAGTTCGCGAATCGCCTGCACATTTGCCACGGATTCGGTTTCAAGCAGGGTGATGCGCTCGCGGTGATCGAGCCCGGTGGCTTGTTCGCGGCGCAGGCGTTCGACTTCATCCTTGAGGCTGTTCTGCCGGTGACGCAGGCTTTCCAGCGGTGGCGGCACGTCGTGCTGGCCGAGGGCGACCCTGGCGCAGGCGGTGTCGAGCACGCTGATGGCTTTGTCCGGTAACTGGCGCCCGGAGATGTAGCGGTGGGACAGTTTCACCGCTTCGTGGATGGCCGCGTCGAGTACTTGCACGCCGTGGTGCTGTTCGAGTTTGGCGGCAACCCCGCGGAGCATTTCCACTGCGGTGGTTTCGTCCGGCTCCTCGACTTGCACCAACTGAAAACGCCTCGCCAAAGCAGGGTCTTTCTCGAAGTATTTTTTGTATTCCAGCCACGTGGTGGCCGCCAGGGTGCGCAACTCGCCACGGGCCAGGGCCGGTTTGAGCAGGTTGGCCGCGTCGCTGCCGCCTTCCGCGCCACCGGCACCGATCAGGGTGTGGGCTTCGTCGATGAACAAAATGATCGGTTTTTCCGCGCTACGCACCGCGTCGATCACCCCTTTGAGGCGTTGTTCGAACTCGCCCTTGACCCCGGCGCCGGCCTGCAACAAGCCGAGATCGAGCACACGCAAACTGACTTCCTGCAAGGACGGCGGCACATCGCCGGCAGCGATGCGCAGGGCCAGGCCTTCGACCACGGCGGTCTTGCCCACGCCCGGCGCGCCGACCAGGATCGGATTGTTCTGCCGACGGCGCAGCAGGATGTCGATGCATTGGCGAATCTCGCCGTCGCGGCCGACGATGGGGTCTATGCGCCCTGCGTGGGCGTCGGCGGTCAGGTCCTGGGTGAACTGGTCCAGCACCGAGTCCTGTTTCGGCGCCGGGTTGCCGGCAGTCACCGCACGTTTACCGCCGACGTGCTCGCGAGAATTTTCGGTCCATTCCAGCAGGTTGCTGCGCAAAGCCTCTCGAGGAATCTTCAACAGTGATGAAGCACTGTTGAGCAACAGGCTGCGGCGCTCATCGCGGTCGATCAAGGCAAGTAGCAGCAACCCTGAGCGAATGCTCTCCAGTCCCAGCACACTGGCCTGCACCACCGCGTCTTCGAGCAACCCGGTGGTGTGCGACGACAATGCCGGGGTGCGCGTGCTGCCGGACTTGAAGAGCTCCAGCGCCTTGTTGATTTCCGCCGTCAAGGCGTCGCGCTCCAGGCCGAAGCGCGGCAGCAGATAGGCGAAGTCTCCGCCCTCGATGTCCAGCAACTCCAGCAGCAGGTGTTCGATTTCAACGTAGTGGTGGCCTCGCTGCAGACAGCGTTGCGCAGCCCGCTCCAGGGCGCGGCGGTTGTCCGGGTTGAGGCGTCCGATCAGGCTGGCCAGTTCCATGTTCAGGTGATCTCCAGCTGACGAAGACGGGTTTCGATGCGTTGCACCGCCAGACTGGTCTGGCGTTGCAAGCCGCCGTTCCAGCTGAGCAGTGGTGGCGCCTGGCGACTGAGTTTGATTGGGCCGGCACCGCGCACCAGCAGCACCAGGGTGCAATCCAGGTCCGGGCCAAAATACAGTGCACTGAGGCTGGCCAGTACCGGGTGAGACTCGCCATCGGGCAGGAACCGCGCCGCCTGGGCAGAGGTCAGCGGGCCAAGAGTCAGGCGGATGCCGGCGTGTTCATCCCAGACCCGGGTGCCGGCCACTGCCGTGCGACCCAGCTGCAGATTGCGGCCGCCGGGGATCATGCGGCTGCGACTGGCGGGCGGGATCTCGCGCCAGGCACCTTCATAGGCGCTGAGCTCAACCGGCAGTTCGAATTGCTCACGCACGATGGCGGCGAAACCGGCGAGGGAGCGGCGCCCATCGGCGAACAGCGCGCTGCACGCCAGCACGGCACAATCGGGTACGGCCTGACGCTCCTGCAAGGCTTTGGGCAGCAGGCCGGTCAGGGCCCGCAACTGGGCCTGAACCGCCGAGGCACCAGGGACGGTGAACCCCACGGCAATCCGGTGTTTGCGCATCACTTTGTACAGCAGGCTCAGCAGCCGATGCTGAAACAGGTCGAGAAATTCAGCGGGCGCGTAATCCTTGGCCCTCGCGCGTTGCTGCAACCATTCCTGATAGGCGTAGGGCAGCGGGCCGTCGGGACCGCCGAGGCCGAACACCGGGGTGCTGAGGACCGGTTGCTGGCCGGGTTCCTGGGTCAGGCTTTCGATTTCGCTGGCGGCAAACAGTGGCGTCAACGGGCCGCGCAAGCGCAGTGCTTCCGCTTGCGGAGCGGTGCCGCTGCCCAGGGATTCGGCTTGCGGATGTTCGCGCTCGAGCAGCAACAGCGCCTGCAACAGTTCGAACCCCTGGGGATCCCGGCGCAGTCGTTGGCTCAGGCTCAGAGGGACAGTGGCATGCCGGCTTGGGGTTGCCATGTCTTCACCTCCCTGTCCGATTGAACCAGTACCGTGCGCACGAAACGGTTAGCGGTGGCATAGAGTGAAAAGAACTGCGCAAGCACCGCTGAAAACAACACCGCGCTGCTACCGACGAAATGCTGCGGGTCGAGTTGCAGGCGCACCTCCAGCCCATTGCGCCAGCCACGCCAGGCGTCTTCGCCGACATGGGCGATGACGCGTTCACAATCGAGGCTGAGCAGGCCTTCGATTTGCCGCCAGGCGCTGGCCTCGTCACGCAGGTTGTGCAACTGGAGGATTTCCTTGAGTGCATCCAGCGCCTGTGGCCCTTCGACCAGCGACAAATGATTGAGGGTCAGTTGCGAGACCAGCCGCCAGCGCGACTCACCGTCCAGTCGCGGCACACTTTGCGGGCTGGGCGGGTTGCGCAGGCGCGCCCAGGCCACCGGGCCCGGACGTTCAAAGCCTAACGGTGTGCCGGCCGGCAGGCTTTGCGCCAGGTGCCGGTTGGTGCAGAGCAGTTCCGCGGTGAGGCTGTAGTCGACGGCCTCGGACAACGGGTCGAATCGGGTGTCCACCAGGCTCACCAACAGGTCGGTGCCGAGGCGGTTGGGGGTCATGCCGCTGACACGGCGGGCATGCCAGTAGCACTGTTTATCGGCGCCGCCATGTTGGCTGCCGTAATAGGCCGGTACTCGCTGAACCCCGCGGCTGGAGGTGGCACGCATCGCCCGGATGCTATGGATCTCAACGCTGTTTTCCCGGTGGCTGTCGGCGACCAGGCGGTATTCGCTGCGGGTCCCGTCCGGGCGCAGCGGCTCCGAGGTTCGCGGAAACAGGTTGATCACCGGCGTGCAGCCCAGTGCAAGATCGCTGGCCTGAAGGTGCAGGCGATTGGTCGGGGCGCGGTCGAAGACGATGTACAGGTACAGCGTCTGGTTGTCGCTGGTGGCGCCGGCCAGGGGCAGGTCGAAGAAGTTGAATTTGTCCGCGAAGGCAAAGTACTCGGCGAGCAGGCGCATGCCGGGGTGCACGCCGTCCTCGTCCGGCAGCAAACCTTCATCGCCGGCAAAACCGACGATTTGCGGCAGCCCGGCAAGGGCTTTCGGCACGCTGCCGACGGGCCCGGCCAGGACCTTCACGGCATGGGCACCGAGCAGATCGTAGAGGCAGGCGTTGACCACCGGGGACGCACACAGGTGGACGCGCAACTGTTCGATGCCCAGCGTTGACCACTGGCTGTCACCGAGGCAGCGCAAGCCCAGGCGCAACGCCGAGCGCGCCTGGACAACACCGGTCAGGGCCTGGGCTTCATCGCTGCCCAGCAGCAATGCTTCGGTGATTTCCACCGGCCACAGACGCACGGGTGCACTGGTGCGAAAGTGGATGCTTTCGCCTTTGCCGGTGGTGACGAACAGCGGCGTGTCCCGTGGCAATGGGTAGCCGCCAGCGAGATTGCCTTTGCTCGGGTCCGGCTGGAACTGCACGATCGCGCAGGACGGCAGCGGGCGCATCGCCAATGGATAGAGTTGTTCGAGCAGGGCATCGCTGAATTCGGCGTAGTCGTCATCGAGCCGGCGTTGCAGGCGGGCGGCTAGCAGTGCGAATCCCTCAAGCAGCCGTTCGACGTGGGGGTCGGGGCATTCGTCGGGGGACAACTCCAGCCGCCTGGCAACCTTGGGGTAACGCTCGGCGAAAATGCCGCCGGCATGGCGCAGCCAGGTCAGTTCCCGCTGGTAGTAATCGAGCAGTTGCGGGTCAATCGAGTCGCTCATGACGCACCTCAAGGCCATCGCTTGCCTTCTCGATGACAAATGCCACGGGCCAGTGCTGCTGGCCGCTGCGCAACTCGCCGAGCAGACGGATGCTCAGTTGCTGCGGATGGTCGGGGACTGGATTGACCTGAACCTCGCCCAGTTTCAGGCGCGGTTCGAAATGGTTGATGGCCTCGCGCACTTCTCGCACCAACTGCCGTCGGTCATCGCTACGCTGCTGTTGCAGGGCGGTCCAGTCAGCGAGGCCGTAGTCGAGAATGCTCGGTGGCGAAGTCAAGGCATGAGGGCCGCGTCGGGTGTTGAACAGGCGCAGCAATTCCGAGCGAACAGAGTCGAGCAGGTCCTGGAGGTCGAACACGTGTTGCGTGTCGACCTCGCTTGCGGCCAGTCGCTCGAACAGCGGCGGGAGGAGTGAGCCTGCCATGGCCGATGCGCCCGCTTACTTGACGAGCTTGTTGGCGGCCATGTCCCAGGTCGAGGCGGCCGTGCCTTCCTTGGTGCCGTCGTCTTTCTGCGCGGTCAGCTCCCATTTGATTTTGGTGAAATTCAGCGACAGGGTTTCCACGGGCTTGCCGCCTGTACCACCGCTGACGCTGACGTTGGACAGCACCACGTTGGTCAGGGTGTAGATGATGAACGGCATCAGTTGACCGCTGCCTTCAGCGGCGTTGCGGCCGATGATGACTTTGGCTTCCGGGATCGGTTTGCCGGCACAGCAGTATTCGTTGAGGGAGGGTGTGGAGCTGTCGACGAATTTGGTCAGCGTGAACTCGCCAATGTGCGGCTTGCCGGAGGTCCGTTCCGAGTTGCTGACGTCGTTGGTCACCTGCATGGCCACGTTGTGGCTGTAGGACATGACTTCGATCTTGTCCTTGTAGCCCTCGAGCAGACTGTCGCCTTTGATGTCGCCGCCGAGGTCGAGAATAATTGCATCCATCGCATGAAACTCCTGAAGGTTATCGCGCTAGATAAGCAGGGAACTCCCGTCGGGCCGGCCGACGGGAGCGGGGGCAGGTCAGGCGGCGACCGGTGGCGGCAGGGTGGCCACCAGGCGGATCGAGGCGGTCAGCTCTTCAAGCTGGAAGTGTGGCCGCAGGAATACGGTGGCCTTGTAGGCCCCCGGCTTGCCCGCGACTTCCGTCACATCGACCCGTGCTTCACGCAACGGGTACTGCGCCTTGATCTCCTGCGGCGCGTTGTCGTTGATCAGCACGTAGTCGGCGATCCAGTTGTTGAGGTAGGTTTGCACGTTGTCGCGGGTCATGAAACTGCCGACCTTGTCGCGCATGATCACCTTCAGGTAATGCGCGAAACGCGAGGCCGCGAGCACGTACGGCAACATCGCCGAAATCCGCGCGTTGGCGTTGGCCTCGTTGGTGTTGTAGAGCTTGGACTTGTTGGTGGTCTGGCCGCCGAAGAACACTGCCACGTCGCTGTTTTTCTTGTGGCACAGGGCGATGAACCCCAGGTCGTTGAGCTCTTTTTCCCGGCGGTCGGTGATGGCCACTTCGGTCGGGCATTTGAGCGACAGGTCGCCGGAGGTGGTGCGGAAGGTGTGGGCCGGCAAGCCTTCGACCGCGCCGCCGCCTTCAGCCCCGCGAATCGCCGCGCACCAGCCGTATTTGGCGAAGGCTTCGGTGATGCGCTGCGACAAGGCCCAGGCGGCGTTGCCCCACAGGTATTTGCCGTGGTCGCTGCCGTTGACGTCCTCGACGTAATTGATGCCTTCCACCGGTGAGGTGTCCGGGCCGTATGGCAAACGCAGCAGGAAATGCGGGAGCACCAGCGATACGTAGCGCGAGTCTTCGCTTTCACGGAAGGAGCGCCACTTGATCAGCTCCTGGCTCTCGAACACTTTCGACAGGTCGCGGGGCACGGCCAGTTCGGTGAAGCTGTTCATGTCGAACAACCGGGGGCTGGCGGCGGCAATGAATGGAGCGTGGGCTGCGGCGGCGACGTTCGACAGTTTTTCCAGCAGGCCAATGTCCTGCGGGTGACGGCCGAAGGTGTAGTCGCCGACGAGCAGGCTGAACGGGTGGCCACCGAAGGTGCCGTATTCCTCTTCATAGATCTTTTTGAACAGCGCGCTCTGGTCGAACTCGACGGCTTTTTCCAGATCGTTCTGCAACTCTTTCTGGGTGACGTTGAGCAGGCGCAATTTCAACCGGGAACTGGTTTCGGTGTTTTGCACCAACAGGTGCAGGCCGCGCCAGGAGGCTTCGATTTTCTGTAGCTCGGGGTGGTGCAGCACCTCGTTGAGTTGTGCGCTGATCAACTGGTCGATCTGGCTGATGCGATCGTTGATCATCGCCACAGTGTCCTTGTCGATGGCCATGCCTTCGTCGAGAACCTGGGTGGCGAACTCCGCGAGCATGTCGCGGGCATAGTCCTGCTGGCTATCGTCGTGGGCCATGCGGCCTTCGGCGATGATGCGGTCAAGCAGGGACAGGCTTTGCGTGGTGCTTTCACTGGTGTTGGCGCTGGCTGAAGCGGGCATGGCGACGTCTCCCTAAGTGAATGAGTGATCAGGCTTGCGGTTCGGCCGGTGCTTCGCTGTCGCCTGCGGGGGCGGCGGTGTCCGGACGGGCAGACTTGATCTCTTGCAGGCCTTCGGTATTGGCGATGACGTCGCGCAGCAATTTGTCCAGGTCATCGTTACCGTCGAGCTTGGTCAGCAGGTCGCGCAGACGCTGACGCGCTTCGAACAGGCGCCGCAGCGGGGTCACTTGTTCGACGACCTTCACCGGGTCGAAGTCGTCGATGTGCTTGAAGTTGAGTTCGATGTTGAGCTTGCTGTCGTCGCCAGTGAGGGTGTTGGTGACTTGCAAGGTGGCGCGGGGGGCAATCGAGGCGAGCACTTCGTTGAAGTTGTCGCGGTCGATCTCGGTGAAGCGTCGTTCATTGAGCTTGGGAAGGGGGTTGAGCGGCTTGCCGGAAAGGTCGGCGAGAATGCCGACGACCAACGGCAGTTCTTTTTTCTCGATGGCGTTGCCGATTTCGACATCGTAGGTGATTTGCACCCGGGGTGGGCGGACCCTGTCGAGCTTGTGCTGAGTACTTTCGGCCATGTTGGCTGACTCCGATGCATGAGCGGGCGCAATGCATCGGGAGGCCCGCTCATCGCTTTCCCTTGCTGGACCGTAGGTTAGAAAGGGTGGCAGATGGACCTGTCGTTCCTTTGACAAACCTTGCACATTCGGCATGGGGGGCCGAACTATCCAAGACGCTAGAACAGGTCTATAAAAATGCAAGCGAAAACAATTTTGGACCGACTCGAGAAAAGGAAAATTCATTTTGTGTGCACGTTTTTTTGCGTTCGCCCTGTTCCTGACCCTCGCCGGGTGCTCGTTTTTCGGGCCTCGGGTGGACCTCGATAACCTGACCCTGGACGTCGCGCCGAAGGCCAACGACGACACGCCGATTGCCGTGGATTTTATCGCCGTCAATGATCCGGATCTGCTCAAGCAGTTGTCGGGCATCACGGCGCGACAGTGGTTCGCCGAGCGCGATCAATACCAGCGCGACTACCGGCAGCTGATGACCGTTTGGGGGCTGGAGCTGGTGCCCGGCCAGTTCATCGACAAACAACCCTTCCCGCTGGGGGGCACGCGGGCAACTGGACTTTTGGTCTTCGCCAGCTATAACACTCCCGGAGCACACCGGTTACGGCTCGATGACCAGAGCGATGCCTGGCTCAAGTTCGACAGTCGCGAGATGACGCTGGTCAGCAATACTCCGCAGTGAAGACATTGCCAGGCCGCTGGTTTGCGCGGCGACGTTGACGTCGAAGGGAGTCGTATGAGCCTGTTACCTGACGCGGTTTGCTGGCACGAGGGCATGCAATTGCTGCCCCAGCATTTTCAGTTGCAAGGGCTGCGAGCCGAGGCGTTGGTGGCGCATTTTGCCCAGGCCTGCAATCCATGTTTCTGGGGCGTGAATCGGGTCGAGTTTGACCCCGGCGCATTGAGTGCCGGGCTGGTGCGGTTGCTCGATCTGCAAGCGACGCTGCCGGACGGTTTGCCCATCAATCTGCAAGTGGGTGTCGGGCCGGCGCTGGAGCTCGATGTCAGCGACGCGGTCAACGCTTCGGAAAACGCCACGGTCACGGTGTACCTGGCCGTCAGCCCGTTATGGCGTGCCGGGCAATTGCTGCCGCTCAAGGGCCGGCTGCAATCGGTGATCGGCGATGCGCTGCCGGATTTGACCAGCGGTGAGTACCCCGAGTCGATCACGGTGTGGCGTCCGAATCCGCGGTTGTGCACGCAACTGAACAAGGCCGACTCCATCTGTTTGCCACTGCTGAAAATCCGCAAGGAGGGCGGTGGTTTCCTTTCGCTGCCCTACACACCGCCCACGCCGTGCCTGCTGCCCGAGTCGCCGTTGGGTCGCCGGGTGGCCGGGCTGTGTGCCAGGACGCGGGAGAAATGCATGTTCCTGGCCGGCCGCCTGCGCCAGGCACAACAGGCCGGCAATCAGGACGATGCGCTGGAAATCCGTCGACAGCTGACGGCGCTCTGGGCACGTCTGCCGGAGGTCGAGGGTACGCTGAACAGCCGATTGGCCACCCCGCAAGCATTGCACGGTTTGTTGCTCGGCCTGGCCGGTGCCTGGTCCGCGCTGGACCCTTTGGCCGGGGTTCCACCGTTCGCCCCCCTGGATTTTCTCGAGCTGCAGCGTGGCTATGAGCCTGTCCTGGACTGGCTCGAAAGAACCCTCGAATTGATCCGCGCCGGCTATCGCAGCCTGCCGTTCGAACGCAGCGAACAGAGCTTCTCGATTCAACTGCCGGACGACCAACCGAGCCAGCGCCTGGTCATCGGTTTGCGCATGCCCAACGGCAGCAGCGAACAGGCGGCCGGTGAATGGCTGAGCGCCGCGATCATTGCCTCGGCGCCGCATGTGCCCTTGCTCAGTCGCCAGCGCATGAGCGGTTTGCCCCATGAGGCGATGAGCCGTAACGAGCAAGTGGCCTACAGCGTCGGCGACGACACGCGGTTGTTTGTGGTGACGGCCGAGGGTCAATGGTTCGACGGGCAATTGCCGTTGCTGATTGTCGCGCCGGCCGCCAAGCCGGCGAGCAGCCCATGGCAAGTGGTGTTGTTTGTGGCACAGGCCGGTGAAAGTGCCTGATCACGGAAGGGGCGTCGTATGTTCGAGGGGCATGCCGGGGCGGGTACACGGGGCTTGCGCGAAGCACCGTTGAGCAGCGCATTTCGCGAAGCCTGGTTGCAATGGTCCCGGGAGTGGAGTCAGCTGCCCAGGGACAGCGATGACGATGCGCTGGTGGAGGCGGTGGTCGACCTGTCGACGCAAATTTCCCAGCGTCTGTGGCGCACGGCTTTCGCCCGGGTTGGCGAGGCAGCGACCGATCAGGTCAAGGCGCTGGTCTATGCCTTTGTCGCCTTGATCGATGAAACGCTGTTGTTCACGCCGTGGCCGGGCCAGTCCGCCTGGCAAGAAAAACCCTTGGAGTCGCGGATGTACGCCAGCCGCCAGGCCGGTGAAAAACTGCCGGCGGCGATCAAGACGTTGCTGGACGAGCAGATTCCCGCCACCCGCGATTTGGCCAATGTCTATTTGCAATGCCTGGTGTTGGGGTTTGAAGGACGGCTGCGCGGCGAGCAGAGTCAGGTCCAGCATGAAAAATTGCGCCTGGCGCTGTTCACGTTTGCCTGGCAGCACGACGCGGAGTATGCCGATGTCAGCGCCCGGCTCGCGCAGCCTTCGACGGTGCCTGCGGTGCAGTTGCCGGTGCGGCAGTCGTTGCCCGATGGCTTTCGCCTTGGCCTGGTCATTCTCGCCATGGTCATGATTCTGACCGGGCTGGGGCAGTTCTTCTGGCGTGACATTCGCCAGGAACTCGACCCGGTGTTGCAGAGCACCGATCCGGTGGCCACCTCGGAGCAAGACGCATGAGCACGCTGGGGATCGTGGGGCTGGTCTTCGTCCTGTTGGTGGTGCTGGCGGTCATCGCGGTGGCGGTATGGTGGTTGCGCACCCAGAGCGGGGCGGCGATCCGCAGTTTTTATAACGCAGTGCGCCATATGGAACAGGAGCAGGGCGCTCAGGACCGTTACCAGATTCCATGGTTGCTGATGCTCGGCGACGAAACCCAGGGCACCCAGTTGTGCAGCCAGTGGCGCTTGCAACCGACGGATAAACCGGCCTGGTTCGGGCGCTGGTGGTCGGACCCCGAAGGCGCGGTGCTGGTGGTGCCTCAGGCGCTGTTTTTGCCCGATGAAGGCATGAGTCTTCAACGCGGCGGCTGGTGGCGCTTGTTGGGGTTGATCCTGCGCCTGCGCAGCAAACGGCCACTGGACGGGGTGATCTGGACCGTGCCGGTCAGCCGCCTGGGCAATGCCGAGCAGGCCGCGAACCTCGGTCTGGCGGCGCGCCGGCGCTTCATCGATCTGTTGCAGCGGTTTGGCCTGAGCCTGCCGGTGTACGTGGTGATTACCGGCATGGAAGAGCTGCCGGGTTTTCAGGAGCTGATCTCGGCGCTCCCCGACGAAGTCCGCGAACGCACATTGGGCTGGTCTTCACCCTTTGGCTCCGAGGCGGTCTGGCAGACGCAATGGAGCGATCAGGCGCTGGACCAGGTGAATCGGGCCCTGTCGGAATCGATCATTGAAATCGGTGCGTTGTCCGGCCATCTCAAAGGCGAGCTGTTTGGATTGCCGGAACAATTCGAGGCCTTGAGGCACCACCTGCAAACCGTGCTCGAACCGGTATTTCAAGGCAATGCCCAAGGCGAGGCGCCACGTTTTCGCGGGGTGTACTTCACCGCCAACCAGCCTTCGCAAGACGCTGCCGACGGGTTCTCGGCCTATGACAACGGGTTGCAGCAGAGTGCGTTTGCCCGGCAACTGTGGCAAAGCCGGGTGGTTGCCGAACGCGGTCTGGCTCAGGTGGTGCCCCGCTTGCTGCGCCTGCGTCAGCGCTGGCAGCGACTCACCGGAGTGGTGGCCCTGGCGGTCGGCGTGGTCTGGGCCGCAAGTATGCTTTGGGTCTGGCAGGACTCGGTCAAGGATGCTCATGAACTGTCGCGCCTGTTGCAAGGCGCACAGAAAAATTACGTTGCAGTCACCGATGAGTCCCATCGGCTGGAGTCGACCCGGCGCAACGTCCAGGGGTTCTGGCGGGTCCTGGAAAAGGCTCCGCGCTGGAGCTTCACTTCGGTGGTGTTTCCCACCTCCTGGTTCTCGTCGCTGGACAGGCAACTGGAGGATCAACTGCGCCTGACGGCCCAGAGTCATATGCTGGAACCGCTGCACGACTTGCTGAAGGCAGAACTGGTGCAACTCAAGACCATTCGCAACACCGAGCGACGTGGCAACGTCGAAAGCGAAGACCCGGCCCAATGGCAAAATTACGTCAAGGCCAAGGATCTGGTGGAGCGCGCGGTACGGCTTGAGCAACAGAATCAATGGTTCAACCAAGCGCTGAACAACCCCAAGGCGCCGCTCGAAGACCTGGCGTTGCTGAGCAATAACGCACTGTCCCTGAACCTCAATGCCGGCACGTTGCACCGTGCAGGTTTTTACAACCGGGTGTTGCTCGATGCCAATGGCGGTGACTTGAAGCCCCTGGACCTGGCCATGGAGCGTGCGCTCATCGAGGAGAATTTTTCCGGGCTGATGGAGCGTTGGCTTGACCAGTACTTTCTGGCCGACAACTTCGTCCGTCAGGCCGGTTATCTCAAGCTGCATCTTGAACGGCTGGAGGCCGGCAGCGGCAATTCCCTGGCGGAGCTCGAAGACTTGCGCGCGCTGATCGACGACCTGCAAGCGCTGATCGGGCTGACCAACTCGGCCTGGAGTCGCGGCAAGGGCCAGGACCTGGTGCCGGGTTATCGCGAGATGATGGACAAGGTGCGCCAGAGCAGCCTGCTCGGCCCGCAGGTCGAGCAACAGCTGGACCAGCAAGCCTCCAGGTTGCAGCAAAGCTTTCGTGATCAGTGGATCGCCCAGGCGGGGGCGCGGGGCAACTTGCTGGTTCAGCAAGGCAGCGGGCAACTGAGCTTGCAAGTGCACGTAAACCAGTTGAACAACGCAGTTCAGGCCCTGTTCAAACGGGATTTCGTGGCCATCGCCCTGCGCGCGGATCAGGCTAGCGCTGCCGTTCAGGGGCAGAACGTCGATGGCGATGATCTCGGTACGGCGCTGAACTATTTTGCCAGCTACAAGAGTTATGCCGCCGAAGAGCTGCCACGCATTCCACCGGCGTATCGCGATGCGGTGCTTCAGGCGGCAGAGGGGGCGGCGGCCAAGGCCATGTGGTTGAGTCTCAAGGACCAGAATGACCGACCCCGTGGCGACGATGTATTCAACGTGCTGGCGCCACAGGCTGTGGCTTTGCAAAAAGCCTTCGCCGAGGTCCATCGCAACGATCTGGCCGTGCGTGTGCAAAACGCGTTGAACCGTCGCGCCATGGCCCAGGTGGTCAGCGGTCTGGAGGAGATAACCGCGCAGCCGTTGTTCAGCGGGCGCAGTGAGATCAGTCAGTGGGACGGCTCGAAAAACCTCGGGCTGCAACTGTTTGGCGCCCTTGATGTGCAGGATTTGAAGCTGAGCCTCAAGCAGCAATTCAACACCATGCTCGGCATCACCGAGCGGCGCACCTCGGCGCTGGAGTGGCTGAAGACCCAGCAACAGAATCTCTCGGCGCTGGATTACGAGCGTGTCATGCAATTCAGCGCGCTCAACGATGAACTGCTCAAGTACAAGGACCAGAACCCCGCCAGTTCGCCGGCCCAGATCGAGCAGTTGGTGAGCCGCGATTTCATTGAAATGGACGCCACGTCCTGCGCCCGGATTCTGCAGACGGCCAGCTTGTCCGGTGGGCGCGGGACCTTGGCCCTGCGGGCCCTGGATCTGCAACAGAGCGCGATGCAACGCTGTCAGTTCTTGCAGCAGCAACAAGCAGCGGCGGCCTGGAACGACCTGGCCAACTATTTCAATCAATACCTGGCCGAGCGCTTCCCGTTCGCCAATGGCGTGCAGGCCACCGACGCCGACCCGGCCCGGGTTCAGCACTTCCTCGACTTGATCGACAAACGACTGCCCGTGGCGCAGGCCGGGTTGCAACTGAGCCAGACGCCGGAGCGTCTGGCCGCCGAGGATTTCCTCAATCGCTTGAAGCTGGCCAGCACCTGGCTGGGTCCGCTGTTCGTGCGGGACAAGAGCGGCATCCTCGGCGTTGAAATGGACGTGCGCTGGCGCACCGATCGCGAGGAGGAGCGTGGCGCCGATCAAGTGATTGCCTGGGGTTTGAATGCCGGTAATCAGCAAATCAGTTACCCCGGCGAGCCACAGCCGAACCTGCGCTGGATGGTCGGCCAACCGGTCCGGCTGACCTTGCGCTGGGCCAGGAACGGCTCGCAACGTCCGGCCAATGATCCGTTGCAGCCCAATCTGATGGTGCGTGATTTCGAAGCCGGTTGGGAGTACGGCGGCCCGTGGTCGTTGCTGCGCTTGATGCGTTCGCACCAGTCGGTGCAGCGCCAGCCGAACATGGACTTCACCGATTTTCCGCTGACATTGCGCCTGCCGGTCACCGCACAGACCAGCACCGCCGAGCAGACGCTGATGTTTGTGCGTGTGTCGTTAATGAGCCAGGGCTCGAAATTGCCACTGTCCATTCCACCGCTGCCCACCCGGGCCCCGCGTTCACCGTTCATGCAAACCAGGGCGACTGCGTCTGCGACGGTCATGACTGAGGAGGAGGGCTTGTGAACCTGATTCCACCACCGTTGCCGGAACTGATTGCCCGGCTGCTCGAACCGATCAGCGAACAGGCACCCTGCGGCGAGGATTTGCGTTACGAGCGTGAGTTCGACCTGGCCCGCGAACTGCGTCGGGAGGACGACACCAGCCTGCCAACGGGAGTCTGGCAGTCGTCGATCAAACGGGCGCAATGGCCAGAGCTGGAAAAGCTGACCACCACGTTGCTACTCGAGCGCAGCAAGGATTTGATGGTATGCGCCTGGCTCGGTGAGGCCTGGTTGCATCGGGACGGCCTGGACGGCTTGCCGGGCAGTCTCGCGCTGGTCGCGGGCTTATGCGAGCGCTACCCCGAGCAGCTTCATCCCCGGGCCGAAGACGGTGACCAGTCATGGCGGGTCATTCCCCTGGAGTGGCTGGTGCGGCGCTACAGCGAAGTGTTGCTGACACGGGTGGCGCTGATCGATCCGCATCAGGGTGAATTCGAAGGTTACTGTCTGGACGCGTGGCGGCGATTACAGTTGCAACAGGTACTGGTCAATGACAGCAAAGCGGCAAAAACAGCGGCGGAAACAGCAAGGGGCGAACAGCAAAAACTCACCGAGCTGATCCGGTCCACACCTCCGTCCCACTGGCTACGCCGCCAGGACAACCTGCTGGCGAGCCTGCAACATCTGCAACGGCTGCGAGCCTGGAGTGATGCTTACCTCGGCGCCCAGGCACCGGGCTTCAGGGGTTTGCAGGATGTGATCGAAGCGTTATTGACACTGGTCCAGGAGTTCATCGCCATGCAGCCACGACCGTTGACCGAGGCGCCGGTCGAGCCGCCATCCCTGGCGGCGTCAGAATCGGCCGGGCTGGCGCCGACGCCATCCACACCTCAGGTGTTTCGCGAGCCGGCGAGTCGCGACGAGGCCTACCGGCAATTACTGTTGATTGCCGAGTACCTGACACGCACCGAACCCCACAGCCCCGTCCCTTATTTGATTCGCAGGGGGGTGGAGTGGGGCAACAAACCGCTGAGTGAACTGTTGGGTGAACTGATCTCGGCCGATGCCGAATCCCGTCGCCTGTGGACGCTGTTGGGCGTCCTTTAATCGGTGACCGGGTAGGGCGTGATCGGCGCGGGCAAGGCAATCGGCGTGAGCACCGGTTGACCGGAGAAAAACGCCACGAGGTTCTTGCCCACCAGTTCGACGGTGCCCTGGGTGGCTTCCGGGGACAACCCGGCGACATGGGGGGTGAGGATCACGTTGTTCAGGGTCTTGAGTGCATCCGGCACCTTGGGTTCGGCGTCGAACACGTCCAGCGCGGCACCGGCGATCCGGCGCTGCTCCAGGGCGCTGATCAGGTCGGCAGTGGCAATCACGCTGGCCCGGGCGATGTTGACGATAAACCCGTTGGGGCCCAACGCGTCGAGCACCGGGCGATTGATCAGTTGCCGGGTGCCCACGCCGCCGGGCGTGGCAACGATCAGGAAGTCCGAGGCCCGCGCCAGTTCGGCCGGGGTCGAGCAGAAGGTGTAGGACACATCACTACGATGCTGGCGACTGTGGTAGCAAATGTCCATGTCGAAACCGGCGCTGGCGCGTTTGGCGATGGCCATGCCGACCGCGCCGAGGCCGAGGATGCCCAAGCGTTTGCCGGCCAGGGACGGGCGCATGATCTTTGGCCACTCGCCCCGCCGTACGGCGGCATCACAGCGGGGGATGTCGCGCACCAGCGACAGCAGCAGCGCCATGGCATGGTCGGCGACGGACGAGGCGTTGACCCCGGCACCATTGGTGACGGTGATGCCCCGGTTCGCGGCGGCCTGCAGGTCGACGTGTTCATGGCCGGCGCCGATCACGCAGATGATCTTGAGGTTGGGCAGGGCGGCGATTTCATCGGCATACAGCCCCAACGGGCCACGGGTGAGGACGGCGTCGATCTGCCCGGTGTGGCGGGCGATGGCTTCGGCGCGCTCGGCGGGCGTCGGGGCCAGGATCAGGTGAAAACCCTGATGTTCAAGGATAGGCAGGTAATCATTGATGGTTTCAACCAGTACCAGAACGGTTACAGGCATTTTTGCCTCCCTGTGGGCATCGAAAAATCGGCTCGAACGTCACTTGAGATTGCTGATTTCAGGATGGCTTGGCAACCACCAGCGATCGCAGCCCGTGGCAGCTCCTGCGCCATGGCGGGCACTGCGCTGAGTGTAGGAGCTGGCAAAGCCTGCGATCTTTTTATTGCGTGGGGGCGGGCGATTTATTTCGATGGCGTGAGGGCGGCCCGGGCAGCTTCGAGAATTTCATCCGACAGCGGGTCGCCACGGGTGGCCCGGGACAGCATCAACGCCCCGAACATGAGCGAATACTGCACCAGCGCCTGCTGTCGTTTGCCGGCTTCGTCCTCTGCGTCCAGCAGCGAGCCGAGGGAATCGAGCAGGTTGTTCAGGCCCAGCAGATAGGTCTGGCGCAATCCGCTCTCGGCGGCCTCATGGCACATGTCCCCGGCAAAGGCCACCACCGGGCAGCTGTCGCCTGGATTGTCCCGGCTTTCGTTGGACAGGTAGGTTTCGACCACGGCGCGGCGGGCGGCGTCCTTGCTGTCATGCTCGGCCACCCGTCCTAGCCAGCGTTGTGCGGCCTGCTCGAAAGCCCGGCCGCTGGCCTCTTGCGCCAGGGCTTCCCTGGATTCGAAGTGCCCGTAGAAACCGCCGTGGGTCAGGCCGGCGGCGGCCATCACATCAACCACACTGATCCCGTGCAAGCCGCGTTCGCGAAACAGCCGGGTGGCGGCTTCGACGATGGTCTCGCGGTTGAGGTCGGCTTGTTTGCGGGAAACTCGGGGCATGGGTCATTCTCGGTTTGCAGGTTGAATATCAGAGGGCGTATTGGGCAATCCCGTTGCCGAACGACCAGTTCTCTTTTTTCACTTCCACCAGATTAATGAAAACGTCCTCCAGGCGCACCGCCAGCTCTGCATTAAGGCTTTCGGCGATGGTTTTGTAGAGGAGTTTTTTCTGCTCGACGGTTCGTCCTTCGCTCATGGTGATCTGGATCACCACCAACTGGTCCGAACGGTTGATGCCCAGATAACCGGAATCAAAGATGAAATGCTGCGCATCGTGTTCGGCGAGTATCTGGAAATTATCGTTCTGCGGCACACCGATGGTGCTGTGCATGGCGGCGTAGATCAGTTGGCCGATGCGTTTGACGTGGGTGGGGTCCTGATGTTTTTTGATGTCGACGCGAACCAGTGGCATGGGAAGACTCCAGAAGGAATGCAGGTCGATTAAAAATACATGATGGTAGACCTTTATCAAGCGCGGATTGCACTCAGGCGATCAAGTGCAAGTGCCGACATCGCCGCATTCCCTTGTAGGAGCCGGCTTGCCGGCGAAGGCGGTCTTGAGCCATGCGCCGATTTTTCGGACGCCTTCGCTGGCAAGCCAGCTCCTACAGGTGATTTTGTCGGCGAACTGGTACCACCGTTCCTCACCTAAGTCTTTGCTTCTGCTCACTAATCCCCCAGAATGCCGCCCCTGTTTCGGCCGGACGCCGCCTGTCGGGTATTCCGACGCGTCCTGGCCGGGTGGCAAGTGACCGGAATGTGGAGATCCCACCGGATGAATGATCAGGCCAATAGCGTTAACGAACGCTATGTAGAAGCGACACCCGCGACGCTTTCGAGCTGGAATCGCCAGGACACCACCTGGATGCTGGGCCTGTTTGGCACGGCGATTGGTGCGGGAACCCTGTTTTTGCCGATCAACGCAGGCCTGGGCGGTTTCTGGCCGTTGCTGGTCCTGGCGCTGCTGGCGTTCCCGATGACGTTCTACGCACACCGTGGGCTGACCCGTTTCGTGCTGTCCGGTCGCGAAGGCGCCGACATCACTGAAGTGGTGGAAGAGCATTTCGGCATCAAGGCCGGCGCGCTGATCACCTTGCTGTACTTCTTCGCGATTTTCCCGATCCTGCTGATCTACAGCGTGGCCCTGACCAACACGGTCGGCAGCTTCATGGAGCATCAACTGCACATCACGCCGCCACCGCGCGCCGTGCTGTCGCTGGTGCTGATCCTCGGCCTGCTGGCGGTGGTGCGTTGCGGTGAGCAATTGATCGTCAAGGCCATGAGCCTGATGGTCTACCCGTTCATCGTCGCGCTGCTGTTCCTGGCGGTTTACCTGGTTCCCCACTGGAACGGCGGCATCCTCGCCACCGCCAGCAGCGTGCCGGCACCGTCGGCGTTGCTGCACACCCTGTGGCTGGCGATTCCGGTGATGGTGTTCTCGTTCAACCACTCGCCGATCATCTCGGCGTTCGCCGTGGACCAGAAGCGTCGCTACGGTGAGCACGCCGAGGAGCGCAGCTCGCAGATCCTGTCCCGCGCCCACCTGCTGATGGTGGTGATGGTGCTGTTCTTCGTCTTCAGTTGCGTGCTGACCCTGTCGCCAGCGCAACTGGCTGAAGCCAAGGCGCAGAACCTGTCGATCCTGTCGTACCTGGCCAACCACTTCAGCAATCCGACCATCGCCTTCGCGGCGCCGTTGATTGCCTTCGTGGCCATTTCCAAGTCGTTCCTGGGGCACTACATCGGCGCCAGCGAAGGCCTCAAGGGCCTGATCGTCAAGAGCGGCAAGCGTCCGTCCGCCAAGGCCCTGGACCGCATGACCGCCGCCTTCATGCTGGTGGTGTGCTGGATCGTCGCTACGCTGAACCCGAGCATCCTCGGCATGATCGAAACCCTCGGTGGCCCGGTGATCGCGGCGATTCTGTTCCTGATGCCGATGTACGCCATCCGCAAGGTGCCGGCGATGGCACGCTATCGCGGTCAGGCCTCCAACGTCTTCGTGACGGCGGTGGGCCTGGTGGCGATCACGGCGTTGATCTACTCGCTGACCGCGTGATCTACCGGCCTGCTCGCGCAGTGCCGGATTGACAGCTACAGTGGCCGCTGCACGTGATACGTGCAGCGGTTTTTTTTCGCCTGGAGACACTGGATTGTCGAGCGCCCCAAACGCTAACCCCACCGAGCAACCCAACCGCTGGCAGGACCTGTTGGCAGGTTTGTCGATTGCCGGCCTGTTGCTGCCCGAAGCGGTCGCCTATTCAAGCATCGCCGCACTGGCGCCCCAGGCCGGGGTGATCGCCTTGTTCGCCGGGTTGCTGTGTTATGGCTTGTTCGGCACCAGCCGTTTTGCAATTGTCTCGGCCACTTCATCCTCCGCCGCCGTGTTGGCCGCCGCGACCGCTACCCTGGCCAATGGCGATCCCGGGCTTCGCTCGACCCTGGCCATCGGCCTGGTGCTGGTGACCGGGGCGTTTTTCTTGCTGGCGGGGTTGTTCAAGCTCGGCAGCGTGACCTCGTTCATCGCCAAGCCGGTGCTGCGCGGTTTTGCTTTTGGCCTGGCGCTGACCATCATTCTCAAACAGGTCGCCAGTGTGGTCGGCGTGCATTTGACCGAGGCCAACCTGGTGGGCTTCCTGCCGCAATTACTGGAACAACTGCCGCAATGGAACTGGGCTGCAGCGGCGGTCGGCGCCGTGGCATTGGCCTTGTTATGGCTGTTTGCGCGGTTTCGGCGCCTGCCCGGTGGTTTGTTGGTGGTGGTGATCGGCATTGCGGCGGGGCAGTGGCTGGACCTGCCGGCCCATGGCGTAAAGCTGATCGGCGTGATTGACCTGAGCCTGGAGGTGCCGAAGTTGCCGGTACTGCCGTTTGCCGACTGGCTGCGTCTGGGGGAATTGGCGTTCGCCATGGTGATGATTCTGTATGCGGAGTCCTATGGCTCGATCAGTTCTTTTGCTCTAAAACATCGCGATCGGGTCAACTCGAACCGCGACCTGCTGGCTCTGGGGGCTTCCAACCTGTTGTCCGGACTGTTCCACGGCATGCCAGCGGGAGCGGGGTATTCGGCGACCTCGGCCAACGAGGCGGCGGGTGCCACTTCGCGCCTGGCCGGTATCGTGGCGGCACTGGTGGTGCTGGTCATTGTCCTGACGGTGCTGCCTTACATCGCCCTGACCCCGGAGCCGATCCTCGCCGCTATCGTTATCCATGCCCTGGGGCGCGGCTTGAGCCTGCAGCCGCTGGGACGCTATTTCATCTGGCGCCGTGACCGCTTGTTGGTGATCTGCGCCGTGGCTGCGGTGTTGGTGCTGGGGGTGCTGGACGGCTTGCTGGTGGCGGTGGCGATCAGTGTGTTGCTGATGCTCAAACAGATGTCGGCGGCGGATATCCAGATCCTGGGGCGCATCGATGGCAGTCACGACTTTGTCGACCTGCAACGCCACCCAACGGCACAAGCCGTGCCGGGCGTGTTGATTGTGCGACCGGGGGAAGCGTTGTTCTTTGCCAACGTCGAACGGATTCTTGGCGGTGCCTTGCGTCTGATCCGGCATTCGCAAACGCCGGTTCATTCGGTGATTCTCAGTCTTGAGGAATCACCAGATCTGGATGGCACCAGCATCGAGGCGTTGCAGGAGTTTTTCGTGCGGGTGCATCAGGAGGGCAAACGCCTGATTCTGGCGCGGCTGAAGGATGACGCACAAGCGGTGTTGGCAGCGTTGCCGCAGGTGGAGGTTAGCGGGGTGGTGCTGAGTGGGTTGAGTGTGGATGGTGCGGTGCAGCAGGCCCACAAGCTGAACGCATAACCTGTGGGAGAGCTTTTGTGGCGAGGGGGCTTGCCCCCGTTGGGTCGCGCAGCGGCCCCAGTATTTCCATGACTAAACAGTGTTTACCGAATTTACGACTGCTACGCAGCCGAACGGGGGCAAGCCCCCTCGCCACAAAAAGCTCACACTTCACTGGCGAATTTTCAGGCATAAAAAAACGCCGCTCATCTCACGATGGGCGGCGTTTTTCATTGCGTTGCAACGTTAGGCTTGAACGACCGGGATGTTGGCGTTCGCAGCAGCTTCACGGAACTCGGCGATCTGGTCGAAGGACAGGTAGCGGTAGACATCGGCCGCCATGCTGTCGATCTTGCCAGCGTATTCCATGTACTCCTCGACGGTCGGCAGGCGACCCAGGATGGAAGCCACGGACGCCAGTTCAGCCGAAGCCAGGTAGACGTTCGCGCCGTCACCCAGACGGTTCGGGAAGTTACGGGTCGAAGTCGACACGACAGTCGAGTTCGGCTCTACACGTGCCTGGTTACCCATGCACAGCGAGCAGCCCGGCATTTCCATACGAGCGCCGGCCTTGCCGTAGATGCCGTAGTAGCCTTCTTCGGTCAGCTGGTGAGCGTCCATCTTGGTCGGCGGCGACAGCCACAGACGGGTTGGCAGCTGACCCTTGACCTGTTCCAGCAACTTGCCGGCAGCGCGGAAGTGACCGATGTTGGTCATGCACGAACCGATGAACACTTCGTCGATCTTCTCGCCAGCAACGCTGGAGAGCAGGCGAGCGTCGTCCGGATCGTTCGGCGCGCAGAGCACAGGCTCTTTGATGTCGGCCAGGTCGATCTCGATGATTTCAGCGTATTCAGCGTCTTTGTCCGCTTGCAGCAGCTCAGGGTTGGCCAGCCAGGCTTCCATTGCTTGAGCGCGACGTTCCAGAGTACGTGCATCGCCGTAGCCTTCGCCGATCATCCAGCGCAGCAGAGTGATGTTGGACTGCAGGTATTCGGCAATCGACTCTTTGGACAGCTGGATGGTGCAACCGGCAGCCGAACGTTCAGCCGAGGCGTCAGACAGTTCGAACGCTTGCTCTACGGTCAGCTTAGGCAGACCTTCGATCTCCAGGATGCGACCGGAGAAGGCGTTCTTCTTGCCTTTCTTCTCTACGGTCAGCAGGCCAGCCTGGATCGCGTAGTAAGGAATGGCGTGAACCAGGTCACGCAGGGTGACGCCTGGCTGCAGTTCGCCTTTGAAGCGAACCAGGATCGACTCAGGCATGTCCAGCGGCATGACGCCGGTGGCTGCGGCGAACGCAACCAGACCGGAACCGGCCGGGAACGAGATGCCGATCGGGAAACGGGTGTGGGAGTCACCACCGGTACCGACGGTGTCTGGCAGCAGCATGCGGTTCAGCCACGAGTGGATGATGCCGTCGCCCGGACGCAGGGAAACGCCGCCGCGGGTCATGATGAAGTCAGGCAGGGTGTGGTGGGTGGTCACGTCGATCGGCTTTGGATAAGCCGCGGTGTGGCAGAAAGACTGCATCACCAGATCGGTCGAGAAGCCCAGGCACGCCAGGTCTTTCAGTTCGTCACGGGTCATGGGACCGGTGGTGTCCTGGGAACCCACGGTGGTCATCTTCGGTTCGCAGTAGGTGCCCGGACGAACGCCGGTTACGCCGCAAGCCTTGCCGACCATTTTCTGCGCCAGGGTGAAACCCTTGGTGCTTTCAGCCGGTGCTTCAGGCTTCTTGAACAGGGTCGAAGGTGGCAGACCCAGCTCGGTGCGAGCCTTCTCGGTCAGGCCACGGCCGATGATCAGCGGAATACGGCCGCCAGCACGAACTTCGTCCAACAGGACCGGAGTCTTCATTTCGAAGGTGGTCAGGACTTCGTCGGTGCCGTGCTTGCAGACTTTGCCAGCATGCGGGTACAGGTCGATCACGTCGCCCATGTGCATGTTGGAAACGTCGAATTCGATTGGCAGTGCGCCGGCATCTTCCATGGTGTTGTAGAAGATCGGAGCGATCTTGCTGCCGAAGCAGAAACCGCCGGCACGCTTGTTCGGTACATAAGGAACGTCGTCGCCGAAGAACCACAGTACGGAGTTGGTGGCCGATTTACGCGAAGAACCGGTACCGACCACGTCACCGACGTAGGCGATAGGGAAGCCGGCGTTGCGCATTTCTTCGATCTGCTTCATCGGACCGGTGACGCCTTGTGCGTCAGGCACGATGCCGTCGCGAGCCATTTTCAGCATGGCCAGGGCGTGCAGCGGGATGTCTGGACGGGACCAGGCATCAGGGGCAGGGGACAGGTCGTCGGTGTTGGTTTCGCCGGTGACCTTGAACACGCGCAGGCTGATCTTGTCGGCCAGGGTCGGGCGCTTCACGAACCACTCGCCGTCAGCCCAGGATTGCAGCACGCCTTGGGCGTGAACGTTACCGTTCTTGGCTTTTTCAGCGACGTCGTGGAAGGCGTCGAACATCAGCAGGGTGTGCTTGAGTTCTTTGGCAGCTACTGGAGCCAGTTCGGCGTCGTCCAGCAGGTTAACCAGAGTCACGATGTTGTAGCCGCCCTGCATGGTGCCGAGCAGTTCAACAGCGCGCTTCTTGTCGATCAGGGGGGATTTGGCTTCGCCTTTGGCGATGGCGGACAGGAAGCCGGCCTTTACATAGGCTGCTTCGTCCACTCCAGGCGGAACGCGATTGGTGATCAGGTCAACGAGGAATGCTTCTTCGCCAGCCGGGGGATTTTTCAGCAGCTCGACCAGGCCTGCAGTTTGTTCGGCGTTTAGCGGCTGGGGAACGATACCCAGTGCTGCGCGCTCTTCGATATGTTTGCGGTAGGCTTCAAGCACAGTTATTACCCTCATCAGTGGTCCCAAATGGGTGTCCGGGACGCTCATCCCGAAATTGCCGTACTCATGCGCTGCATGGCGTTTTGAGCCACTTAGCCAGAATTACCGACAATTCCTTACAGAAGCTGCTTTCAAAGTTTTACGCCTGCAGAACGGGAGCTGATGAGGGTTGGCGTTGGGCTTTTCCCCGCTGGAAAAACCCCTCGCCAACACCGCTCTGAAGGAACGACTGTGCTCGTGACGCTTTGAAAACAGCTTCTAACGGACATTGGCGCCTAAAAAGGCAGGCTGATTCTACGGCAAAAAAAAATTAAAGGTAAGTCAGTGTTTATTGGACTTTGGTGGTGACGCTCAGCAGAGCCCGATTCTCCATGGGCGCTGAACTTTGAGGGGTGATCAATGGCCGACAAAGGGCTAACATGCCGGCCTGTTCTGCTTTTTCGCGTTTTGCCTATCTATGCCCAATCAGACCATCAAGACACCCTGCGTCGGCCTCTGTTCCACTGTTTACGGTGACTTGGTGTGCCGTGGCTGCAAGCGTTTCCACCACGAAGTGATCCACTGGAACGGTTACAACGAGGAAGAAAAGCGCGCGGTATGGCTGCGTCTTGAGCAGTTGCTGTCGCAGGTGATGGCCGCCAAGGTGGAAATTTTCGATCCGGCACTGCTCCGAATGCAGCTGGAGCAGCGCAAGATCCGCTTCGTGCCTCATCAGTCGGAATATTGCTGGGCCTACCAGCTGATTGCCAGGGGGGCACGGGTGATCAACAACCTGGAAGCCTACGGGATGGTGTTGCTGCCGGAGTTTCGCGAGTGGAACCTGCCGGAATTGCGCGATGCCATTGATCGGGAGTTTTTCCTGCTCTCCGAAGCCCATTACCAGCGCTACATTGCGCCGGGGTTCCTGAAAGATGCCTTTGGCGGCTGAGCCGCTGATATGTGGCGAGGGGGCTTGCCCCCGTTGGGTCGCGAAGCGGCCCCTAACATTCTTACTGACCCACCGTGCCACCAAGTATTGCGACTGCTTCGCAGCCGAACGGGGCGGTGCGGCGGTCCGACAAGCCCCCTCGCCACAAAAGCATGTTCGGCTTCAATGCTTGTCGGCAATCTCCTCAAGATGATCCGCCACTTCCATCGGCTTGAGCACCAGCACGTCGCTCTCGACCGAATCGAGCACCACTTCCGCCGTATTGCCGATCAACGCCCCTGACAACCCGCTACGTGCCACGGTACCGATCACCGTCACTGCCGCCTGCAGCTTGTGCACCATGAACGGAATCAACACGTCCGCCGGGCCTTCCTCGATGTGCAGGTGATCATCGTCGATGTCGAATTCCGCCTGGAACGCCTTGCACTGTTCGCGATAGCGCGCCTGGATGGTTTCGCTGAGTTGAAACGTCGGGTCGGCCGCCGACAGCATGGGCGACGGGTGGGCGCAGATCACATGCAGGTGGGCCTTGGCCAGGCCGGCGATGTCATAGCCATGATCGATGATGGTGTTGTGCAGGTGGCGATGTTCGTCGTCGGCGTTGCCCACGTCGATGGCCGCCAGGATCACTTTGTCTTGCCAGGAACCGGAGGTCTTGACCAGCAGCACAGGCGCCGGACAGCTGCGCAGCAGCTTCCAGTCATCCGGGGTCAACAGGGCCTTTTTCAACGCGCTGTCGGGAAAGTGCTGCTTGACCACCAGCCCGCAGCCTTCGGCCTGCTGAACGTCGACGATAGTGTCATGCAGGGTGTCGCGCCACGCCTGCTCGGTGGTGACGCTGTAGCCGATTTCCAGCAGCTCTTCCTTGAGCGCCCTGAGGTGTTCGGAGTGATCATGCTTCTTGTCACAGACCAGCAGGTGCAAGTGCGCCTGGGTCTTGCAGGCGATCAATTTGGCGCGGGCCAGGGCCAGGCTCTCATCCGGTGAGGGTTCGATGACCACCAGAATGCTGCGAACGGCTTGCATGTGCGGTATCTCCTGAAAATAAAAAAGCACGGCGTTGCACAACTATAGTTGCTGTCTGCAATTCGGGGACTTGATGCATATCAACGGTTGGCGACTGGTGGTCTGCGGGCAGGCCGGTATAATCGGCGCCCTTCGTTTTGAACCTATTTTTCCGTGAGCCCCATGATCCTTCCCGAAATTCACGAGTTCCTTGGCTGCCGCACCCCCGACGGCTGGATCCAGGCCGCGCTGGCCGATCAGGAAACCCTGCTGATCGACCACAAGAACTGCGAATTCAAGGCTGCCAGCACCGCGTTGAGCCTGATCGCCAAGTATCACTCCCACGTCGATCTGATCAACATGATGTCGCGCCTGGCCCGGGAAGAGCTGGTGCACCACGAACAGGTCATGCGCCTGATGAAACGACGCAAGATCGAGCTGCGCCAGCTGTCCGCCGGGCGCTATGCGTCGGGGCTGCGCAAGGTGGTACGCAGTCACGAGCCGGTGAAGCTGGTGGACACCCTGGTGGTGGGCGCGTTCATCGAGGCCCGCAGTTGCGAGCGTTTCGAGGCGCTGGTGCCGCATCTGGACGAAGAACTGGGCAAGTTCTACTTCGGTCTGCTCAAGAGCGAGGCCCGGCATTTCCAGGGTTACCTGAAACTGGCCTACCAGTACGGCGACGCCAAGGACATCGCCCAGGTGATCGACAGGGTCCGCGCCGCCGAGCAGGAACTGATCGAGTCGCCGGACGTGGAGTTCCGGTTTCACAGCGGTGTGCCGGAAGCGGCGTAATCCCGCAATACCCAGTCATGGACGGCTCAAACCCAACCGTTCATGCCATTGGGCGATGGACTCTTCGGGGTACACATCGAACTGTTTATCCCTTGGTTGCGCCTGGACCTCAACCCACGTCGCCTTCGAACCCAGCATCAGGTGCGTATGCTCTGGCGGCACCGGCAGCGGGGTATCGATGGCCGAGGCGAACGGATGAATCAACTCCGGCCACTGCGGACTGAACAACCACAGACCCGAGCCGCAGACCGAGCAGAAATGCCGTTCGGCGGTGCTGCTGTGGGCGCGTTTGTCGCCGTCTTCCTTGAGTCGCGCATGGTAAATCGCGATGTGCTTGCGTCCGCGAACCTTGAGGCTGGCGGCATCGCCACCGAGGTTGATCGCATAGCCACCACCGCCCTGGGTCTTGCGGCAGATCGAGCAGTAGCAGCGCTGGTAAGGGTAGGGGTGGGCGCAGGTCAGACTGAACGACACCGCGCCGCAATGGCAGGAACCTTCGAGTTGCATGGGAGCCTCCGGCTGTCCTGAACTTACCCTGGACAGCCTAGACCGTCAGGGCTATTCGACCGGCACCAGAATCGCGTCGTCCTCCGGTTGAGGATTCAACATGCGCCGGGTGCGGGTGTATGTCATGGTCCAAAAGGGAAGGTGATGGGCAGCAACAAGACTGCATTCGACTGGAGTCTTGTTGAAGCGCTGCTGTCTCGGCAACGGGGCTACCCAAATAGGTCGTAGGGCGACTTTGCAGTAGTCATTTTTCACCGAAAGTCGGATTATAAAAAAATAAATTGACAAAAAATAAAGAATAAAGTTCGTTTTAGGTCTTGATTTGGTCTGAATTTGGTGTACAATGGTCGCAGACGGTCACTTTGTGTGCCGTCTAAAGGTTCTGGGTGGGGTTTCGTCCAGATCTGTTTCATGTAGGCGCGGTATATCCGGCGTCCCCAGGATGGAGGTTTCCACTCATGAGAGTCGAAACGATCAGCTTTTTGAAAAAACACGCATCTGACCTGCCTCTTGATGAGCCAATGGTCGTCACACAAAACGGTGTTCCTGCCTATGTTGTGGAGTCTTACGTTGAGCGTAAGCGCCGTGACGAAGCAATCGCCCTGGTGAAAATGCTCGCAATCAGTTCGCGCGAGTATGCCCAAGGTAAACACTGTTCGTCTGATGAACTGAAAGCCCGTTTGAGCAGGAGATTTGCCCACAAATAAAAACAGGAGATTCAATGAATAAGTTCACAGTCCGCTTCACCGAAATCGCTCAACAATGCATCGAAGACCAGATCGAATATCTGGCCGCCTTTAACGGTCTTCAATCCGCCGAAAAGCGGGTTTACTCCGTCATTGACGACATCGGGGACAAGCTCTTGTCCGCACCCTATGGTTACCCCGTAAGTCCTCAACTGAGCGAGCTGGGTGTCATGCAATACCGTGAACTCAACACAGAAGGCTACCGCGTCCTCTACGAGATTTTCGAGGCGGATCAGGCTATTGCCGTAAGTCTGGTTTTGGGAGGCAAGCAGAGCGTTCAGGACGCACTCGTCCGTTACTGTTTGCTCAGCATGTACCAGCCCCCGGCGTGATATCGCTTGCCAGCTCTGACGTATCGCGCCATGAGCATGCTGCGTAGCTTCTGTCCCGGCGCTTAAGTGTTGGGATCGATCCTGCGTCAATCTCCCCCTTTCTTTCCTGTCTTGGTACCGACAGCACGTTCGCGCACCTGCTATCTATTTGCGCTGGCCAGTTGCGGCACCGGGTCATGAACTGCCTGGCGCAGTGCCTCTAAACGGACTGCTTGTTAATTCTGTTTGAAGTCGGAACTGGTGCGAACAACCAGGGATGGGAAGTTGCGCGGCAAGCGCCGTGTCGTTGAAACCAACTACGGCCAAATCACTTCCCGTGACCAAGTTGCAAGCTCGCGCCGCGCCCATCAGCCCGATGGCGAGGAAGTCATTGACAGAAAAAACGGCGGTTGGACGATCTGGACCACTGTGTAATTTCAAACCGGCTTCATGGCCGGACGGCACATCGAAATGGCTGGTAATTACCCAGTCGGCTCTGATTTCGACGCCGGTTTTGTGGCAATGGTCGCCAACGCCCTTAGCCTGTGGTCATTCCAATCCCCGTTGAAGAGGTTTGACCATGGCCCGCTTGCTCGACACCACTCCCAAACAGGACGGTTTCCGTCTGCCCGGCGAATTCGAAGCCAAGTCCGGTTGCCGGCTCGGCTGGCCGGAGCGCACCGACGTCTGGCGCAACGGTGCCAAGCCGGCACAAAAAGTCTGGGTGCAGATCGTCACCGCCGCAAGTGCGCGTGGTGGAAATGACCTGCAATGACACCTGGTTCCGCGACAGCGGGCCGTGCTTCGTGGTCAATGACCAGAGCAGCGAAGTGTGCGGCGTCGACTTCGAATTCCACGCCTGCGGCGGCCTGTACTACCCGTAGGACAAGGACGACCAGGTCGCCAGCAAGATCCTCGAAATCGAACGCTTCGATCACTATCGCGCCCCGTTGATCGCCGAACTGGGCGGCATCCAGAGCGACGGCCAGGGCAGCTCCTGACCACCGAACCAAGCAGCAACTGCCGCATTTCGCCGGGGTCGGCGAGGAGTTCCGCCAGCACATGGCGGTGTTCGATCCGGGCAACCGCTATGCCGGAATCTACGCTTGGGGCACCACGGGCGTGGGTTATCAGGAGCAGGCCGTCAAACAGCGCCTGCCCGACGCGCCGACCGACAGTTGGGCGATGCTGTTCAACCCGGCCGTGGTCGCGAAATTTGCCGATTGCGGGGTCAGCCTGCTCAACGATCCCAATGAAGTGTTTGCGGCGGTCATGAAGTACATGGGCCTGGACATCAACCGCCAGAGCCTCGATGACCTGAAGCTGGCCGAGCAGCAACTGGCGAAGATTCGTCCGTACATTCGCTACTTCGACAACGACCTGAACATCAGCGACCTGGCCAACGGCAACACCTGCGTGGCGATGTCGTGGAACGGCAACGTGGCCATCGCCGCGGGCCAGGCCGAGGCGGCGGGCAAGCCGTATTCGCTCAAGTACCGGATTCCGAAGGAGGGCACGTTGATCTGGTTCGACGCCATGGTCATTCCCAAGGACGCGCCGCACCCGAAGGCTGGCCTGGCGTTGATGGATTACCTGATGACTCCGGAAGTGATCGCGCCGATCACCGACACCATCCATTACGCCAATGCGATCACGGCGGCGGACGGCCTGGTCGACCCGGCGATTCGAAATGATCCGGGGACGTATCCGACGGCTGCGGTCAGGGCTTCGCTGTACAGCAAGAACGACAACGGCAAGGTGTTCAACCGGGCGTTGATCAGGGCGTTCAGTCGGTTGAAGTCGGGGTTGTAACTAGCTTCGGGTGATGTATTGGCTGGGCTGAAGCCTTCGCGGGCAAGCCCGCTCCCACAGGTTTTGTGTTCGACATAAGACCTGTGGGAGCTGGCTTGCCTGCGATGAACGATAACGCGGTCTACCGGTTGGGCACCCGCCACAAATACCAGGATGCCACCGTCCGGTAAGGGCTCCACGCCAACCCAATCTCGATCATCTGCTTGCGCGTCGGCTGCACCTCCAGCCCCTTGAGCCGTCGATAACCCTCACGCACGCCAAAATCATCGGCCGGCAGGATATCCGGGCGTTCCAGGCTGTAGATCAGCAGCATCTCCACGGTCCAGCGACCCACGCCGCGCAAAGTGATCAGGCGTTCGATCAGCGCTTCATCGTCCATGGCCAGCGCCGTGGCGTAATCCGGCACTACGCCGTCCAGCGAGGCTTGCGCGATGCCCTGGATGGTCGCGATCTTGCTCGCGGAAAACCCGCAACTGCGCAGTCGGTCGAAATCCGTGGCGACGATCTGTTCAGGCCGGGGAAACGAATCCGAACCGAACAGCGCCAGCAACCGGCCGACAATCGCATCGCCGGCCTTGGCGTGCAGTTGTTGATAGGCAATCGCCCGCACCAGCGACTCATACGGATCACGGGCCGCATGGGGTTGGTGCAGGCACGGGCCGATGGCGTCGATGTGGCGGCGCCAGTTGTCATCGATGGCGGCCAGGAAGGCACTGGCCGCCCGATAGTCGTCGGCCATGGGCTCAGGCTTTCCCGGACGGTTTCAACAGGGCGTTCACTTCGCCATAGGTCAACGCCTTCAGGTCGTGG
Organism: Pseudomonas sp. GL-R-26; assembly: GCF_019947365.1. NCBI lineage: Bacteria > Pseudomonadati > Pseudomonadota > Gammaproteobacteria > Pseudomonadales > Pseudomonadaceae > Pseudomonas > Pseudomonas sp. GL-R-26. Next base: position 167,028 of record NZ_JAGYGI010000009.1, read on the forward strand.
CTATCGAACCGGCCGGTTTGCAGAAAGCTTTTGGCGATGCCGGCCATGGCGCCGTAGAGGAACTCGGCGATGCCCGAACCCGCAGTCAGGCGGCGTACACCGAGTGCCTCAAGCGCTTCGGGGGATGGCAGGCCCGGGAACCCCAGCACATTCAGTGGCAGGGAGGTGCCCTGGCACAGCGCCTTGATCTCGTACTCCGCGGTAACGCCGGCGGCAAACAGGCCATTGGCACCGGCCGCCTGATACAGCGCAGCGCGCTTGAGGGTTTCGGCGACGCGATCTTCGGCGGGCACCAGACCCCGCAGATAAACATCGGTGCGCGCATTGATAAACAGGTTCACGTTGCGTCGATCGGCCACCTGGCGCGCGATCTCAATCTTGCGTACCAGCAACTCCGGCGGCGAGGAACCGTCTTCGATGTTGATCCCGACAGCGCCGGCGGCGATTACCGCATCAACCACCAGGGCCACCCGTTCCAGGTCATCGGAATAACCGGCTTCGATGTCCACGGTCAGCGGCACCGAAATGACCCGGGCAATCGACTCGACCGTCGAAACCAGACGCTCAAGGGGCAGGGTGTTGCCGTCCGGATAGCCATGCACCCAGGCCACCGCCGCGCTGCTGGTGGCCACGGCCTTGTTACCCAGTTGCTCCACCAGCCGCGCCCCGGCGGCATCGGCGACGTTGGTGAGGATCAGCAAACCTTCTTGATGCAGTTGGTGCAGTTGATTGTCGAGCCTGTCCATCGAGTTTCCTTCCTTATGAAAAAACTGTGGGGGGATCAGAATGCCAGCTGCTCCGTGAGCTGCACCGCGGCGTTTTCCAGCCTGAGCAGAAACGCCTTGCGCGGCTGGCCTCCAGCGTAGCCGGTCAACGAGCCGTCGGCGCCGATCACCCGGTGGCAGGGCACGACAATCGATAAGCGGTTATGCCCGTTGGCCAGGCCCACCGCCCGGCTGGCACCGGGCTTGCCCAGGCTCGCCGCGATGGCGCCGTAGGTGGTGGTCCGGCCGTAGGGGATTTTCGCCAGTTCGGCCCAGACCCGGCGGGAGAACTCGCTGCCGGGCATGTGCAAGGCCACGCTGAATTCAGTGAGCGTGCCGGCGAAGTACGCGGACAATTGCGCTTCGATCTGCTGCAAATGCGCGTTGTGCCCCGGCGCCACGGCATAACCGAAACGGTTTTGCAGCGCTTCGACCGCAGGGTTCAGCGAGGCCTGGTCGAGAAACTCCAGCAGCACCAGCCCACGCCGTTCGGCCATGGCGATCATCGGCCCCAGCGGCGTGGTCAGGCGCGTGAACAACAGCGGCTCGCTGTTGGCCGCGCGGCCCGGGGTGATGTGAAAGGATTTCTGAAAGGCATCGCGAAAACCGCTCAGGGATTCGTAGCCGGAATCGAAGGCGACGTCGTCGATGGAGTCGCCCTGTCTGATCCCGTTCAGCGCCATGCCCAGGCGTCGGGCGCGCAGCCAGGCGTGGAAGGTCATGCCGAAATGCTGCTTGAACCAGCGACGCAGTTTCAGTGGTTCGATACCTTGGGCCAGTAGTTGGGCGTCGGTCCAGCGCTGCTCCGGGTCGGCGTCTACCGATCTGAAGAGTGTCTGCACCCAGTCCGGCGCGCTGGCGGCGGTGTCCAGTGGTTTGCAGCGCAGACAGGCGCGATAGCCCGCCGCCAGGCATTGTTCGGCGTTGGCAAAGAACTCGACATTTTCCGGCTTCGGGCTGCGGGCGGTGCAACCGGGGCGGCAGAAGATGCCTGTGGTCTTGACCGCCGTGAAGAACACCCCCTCGTAGGAGGTGTCTCGCTCGAGCATGGCGCGAACCATCTCGGCACGGGGCGGAAGCAGCGTTTTTTGTAGGTTCATGGGCGCAGCATAGATCGCGTTATGGATGGCCTCCACCGGAAAATCGACAGCGAATTTCCGATTTTCACAATGATCCGTAGGATCAAGCGCGTCTGGCCATCAGCAGTACCGAAGCCGCTGCTGACAGTAAGCCTGCACAGCAACGGTTGAATATCCGCTTGCCCGACGGCCTGGCGAACCAGCGGCGCATGTGCAGGCCCATGTAGGCGTAGGCGCCGATGGCGATCCATTCCAGCACCAGAAACAGCGCGCCCAACACCACGAACTGCGGCCCGATGGCGTGGGTCGAGTCGACGAACTGTGGCAGGAACGCGGTGAAGATCAGGATGGCCTTGGGATTGCCGGCCGCGACCAGAAACTCCTGCCGGGCCAACGCCAGCGTGCCCACGGGGGCAGTGGTGACAAGGTTTTCGACACCCGCATCGGCGCGCCACAATTGCCAGGCGAGGTAGAACAGGTAGGCCGCGCCGAGGATCTTGATCGCGTAGAACAGCAGCTCAGAGGTTTGCAACACCACCGCCAGCCCCGCCGAGGCCAGGGCAATCATCCCGGCGAACGCCAGCAACCGGCCGATGCCGGCCACACACGCGGTGCGGTAGCCATAGCGGGTCGAATTGCTGACCGACAGCAGGTTGTTGGGGCCGGGTGCCATGTTGAGGGCAAAGCAGGCTGGCAGAAACAGGGTGAGGGTGGCGAGGTCCATGGTGGGCTCCTGTAGCAATAGCGCTATTTTTATCACGGCTCACCCTTGGCCAGACCCATACAGTCATGGGCGAAAACCACCGTACACGGGGCTATCTGGCGAACTTTTTCGCCCCGGCCACGCAGAGGATCACGGCGACGGTGACACCCAGCATGCCTACGCTGACATGTTCATGCAGCAGGGTGGCGGCCAGGGTCAGCCCGAAAAACGGCTGAAGCAGTTGTAATTGCCCGACGGCGGCGATGCCCCCTTGGGCCAGGCCGCGATACCAGAACACGAAACCGATCAGCATGCTGAACAGTGAGACGTAAGCCAGGCTGAACCACGCCGGCGTGGTGATGCCGGTGAACGACGCCGGCATGCGCATCCAGCTGAGCACTGCCACGACCGGCAGCGACAGCACCAGCGCCCAGCTGATCACCTGCCAGCCACCCAGCGTGCGCGATAGTTTCGCGCCTTCGGCATAACCCAGGCCGCAGGCGAGGATGGCCAGCAGCATCAGGATGTCGCCTTGGGGGGAGGCGGTCAGCCCTTGGGACAGGGCAAAGCCGACCACCAGCAGGCTGCCCAGCACCGAGAAAATCCAGAACGCCGCCCGTGGCCGCTCGCCGCCGCGCAGGACGCCGAACACCGCCGTCGCCAGGGGCAACAGGCCGACGAAGACGATGGAGTGCGCGGACGTCACGTATTGCAGCGCCAGCGCGGTCAACAGGGGAAAGCCGATGACCACGCCCAGGGCTACGATCATCAGCGGTATCAGTTGCTGGCGCGCCGGGCGTTTTTCCTTGAATAACCACAGCAGGCACAGCGCCAGGACCGCCGCGATGGTTGCGCGCGCGACGGTCAGGAACACCGGGTCAAACTCCAGCACCGCCACCCGCGTCGCCGGCAGCGAGCCGCTGAAGATCACCACGCCGATCAGGCCGTTGATCCAACCGCTGGTGCTGTTTTCCAGCGTCCGGTGTTGCAGGTTCGAGGTCCGTTCCATTTGGCTCACGCTCATTGTCTGATTGCACGAAACTCATCCTATGAGCGACTATCGATACAATCAAAAAATTGTCATGGATACATCTCGACATGCCTCGATCCCGTTACAAGACCCTGGTGGATGCCTTTGCCGCCGACATCCGCTCCGGTCGTTTGCCGCCCGGCACGCGCCTGCCGACTCACCGGCAACTGGCCACCGAGCACGGTCTGGCACTGGTCACCGCCAGCCGGGTGTATGCCGAGCTGGAGGGCATGGGCCTGGTCAGCGGCGAAACCGGACGCGGGACCTTTGTCAGGGAAACCTCGTTGCCGCCGGGGCAGGGCATCTCGCAGCACGTGGTGGCGGCGGGGATGATCGACCTGAATTTCAACTACCCGTCCTTGCCCGGTCAGGCCGACCTGTTGCGCACGGCCTTGCGTCAGCTGGCCTTGTCCGGCGACCTGGAATCGCTCCTGCGCTATCAGCCCCACGCGGGACGCCTGCACGAGCGGGCCTCGGTCGCGCGTCATCTGCTTGACCGCGGGCTGAACGTGCCGGCCGAACAGGTATTGATCGTCAGCGGTGCCCAGCATGGCCTGGCGGTGGCGATGATGACGCTGCTCAAGCCCGGCGATGTGATCGCCGCCGATGCGCTGACCTATCCCGGTTTCAAGACGCTGGCCGAAACCCTGCATCTGGAAATATTGCCGATTCCGGTCACGGATACCGGGCCTGATCTGCCCGCCCTGGATAAGTTCTGCCGCAGCCGTTCGGTACGGGCCGTCTACTCGATGCCGACCTTGCACAACCCTTTGGGCTGGGTGATGGACCTCGATCAGCGCGAGCAGTTGGTGGCGATTGCGCGCCGGCATGACCTGACGATCATCGAGGACGCCGCCTACGCGTTCCTGGCCGAAAACGTCCCGCCACCGCTGGCCGAGCTGGCGCCGGAGAGGACGGTGTACGTGTCCGGTCTGTCGAAGAATGTCGCCACCGGGCTGCGTGTTGGCTTCATCGCCGCACCCGCGCAATGGGTCGCCGCCTGCGAGCGCACGATCATGGCGACCACCTGGAACACCCCGGGCGTGATGACCGCCATCGTCACGGCCTGGCTCGACGACGGCACCGTCAGCCAACTGGAGGAGCAAAAACGCGCGGACGCCCGGGCCCGGCAAGCTTTGGCCCGCGAGGTACTGGCGGGGCTCAGGACCATCAGTCACCCGAACTCCTATTTCATCTGGCTGCCGTTGGCGGAAGACGCCCGGGCCGACCAGATCGCCATGGCATTGATGCGCGAGCAGGTGTCGGTGTCGCCGGCCGAACCCTTTGCGGTTTCGGCCCATGTGCCGCACGCGATACGCCTGGCGCTGGGCTCCGTGGACATGGATTCGCTGCGGGTTGCCCTGGGTAAGGTTAAAAACGTCGTCGGCTATTACTCGTAGCGCTGCAGGGCAGTTTTCTTCAATACGCGAATCGCTCGGCTCTTTACCTTGAGGGCCTTGTTCAATTCGATGGAAGAAGGTGTGCAATGAGTCTGATGATCTCCATGGCGGCGTTTGCGCTGGTCGCTTCCATCACGCCGGGGCCAGTCAATATCGTGGCGTTGAGCTCCGGCGCACGGTTTGGTTTCCGGGCCAGCCAGCGTCATGTGGCTGGGGCCACCCTGGGATTTGTCCTGCTTTTGGTGCTGATGGGGCTGGGCCTGCATGAGTTGTTGCAACGGTGGCCAGCGCTGACCCAGGTGGTGCAATGGGCGGGGGTGGCCTTTCTGTTGTACATGGCCTTCAAGCTGGCGGCCGACAATGGGCAGGTGCAGGCCAGTGAATCGGCCAAGGCGCCGTCGATGCTGTATGGCGCCATCATGCAATGGCTCAATCCGAAGGCCTGGCTGGCCTGTGTGGCCGGCATGGGCGCGTTTGTCGCCGATGGCGAGGCGCGCCTGGTCTGGCAGTTCGCCGCGATTTATCTGGTGATCTGCTATGCGTCGGTCGGATGTTGGGCGTATGCCGGGACGTTTTTGCGCGGTTTTCTGAACAACCCGGCGGGTATGCGCCTGTTCAATCGCGCCATGGCGTTGTTGCTGGTGGTGAGTGCGGTGTACTTGTTGTTGCCCTAACGGCAGTCACCAGGTTTTGTGGTGAAGTTACAGCTTTTGTGGCGAGGGAGCTTGCTCCCGCTGGGCTGCGAAGCGGCCCCCGCTTTCCTTCAGGCAAATCTTGCATGCAGGTTTTGCGACGGCTTCGCCGCCGGGCGGGAGCAAGCTCCCTCGCCACAGATCTATCCAAACCACCGATTCAGCCAAAACCACAGGCTCACCCCCGATACTGCCCCGGTGTTGCCGCCAAATGCTGTTTGAACGCCCGTTGAAAATGCGCCTGATCGGCGAACCCTGCTTCCAGTGCCACATCCGCGATCAGCTTGCCGTTGCGCAATTGATCCTGGGCGAACTGGATGCGCCGGTTCACCAGGAATGCGTGGGGCGTCATGCCGTAATGCTGTTTGAAGGCGCGGATCAGGTAGGACGGCGACAGTTGCGCCGCTTCGCAAATGTCTTCGAGCCTGAGGGTTTGCGTGCAGTGGTCGCGGATGTAGTCGGCCGCGCGCTCCAGCTTGAAGTTGGGTTCACGCAGCGGCGGGTCGGCCGGGTTGAGTCGTAGCTGCACATCGGTAAAGAACTCCACGGCCACGCTGTGTTTGCGCAGCACGTCTTGCTGTGGATCGACCAACACCTCATACAAGCCCGCGAGGCCGGCAAACAGCTGGGCGTCCCGGGTGTGGGTCAGGGAAAAACGGCGAAACGCCGCGTCATCGCTGAAGCCGAGTTGATGCTGCAAATCGGTCAGCCACGGCGTATCGACGTACAGCATCAAATACGACCAGGGTTGGTCTTCGATCGGGTTGCAGGCGTGGACGTCACCGGGGTTCATCAGCACCACCGTGCCGACGTCGACCTCGAACGCCGACTGCTCATGCAGATAAGTGCTGCGCCCGGCGGTGATCGCCCCGATGGAAAAGTGCTCGTGGGCGTGCCGGGTGTAGCAGACTTCGCGCCCGTCGGCGATGGAGCGGGCTTCGATGAAGGGCAGGGCATCATCGCGCCAGAAGCGCGGGGCCTTGTCGGCGTTCTTGGCAACGGCGTGCTTCATGCTCACTCCTCGGCAGGTCAGCGCCCGAGTGTATTAGCTCTCGCCGTCAAAGGCTCGTTGCAGTACGGCAATATCGAGTTTTTTCATCTGCATCATCGCCTGCATGGCCCGTTGGGATTTCTTCGTGTCGGGGTCCTTGATCATGTCCATCATCGCGACGGGGACGATCTGCCACGACAGCCCGAACTTGTCCCTGAGCCAACCGCATTGCTGGGCTTCGGGCGCGCCACCGGCCGACAGGTTGCCCCAGTAATGATCGACTTCTTCCTGGCTCAGGCAATTGACCTGAAACGAAACTGCCTCGCTGAACGTGAACAGCGGTCCGCCGTTGAGGCCGGTGAAACTCTGTCCGTCGAGTTCGAAGCTGACGGTCATGACCGAACCCTCGGGCCGGCCGTGGAACTCGAATCCGGCGTGGCCGTAATGAGTGATGGCAGTGATTTTCGAGTGGTCGAAGATCGAGCAATAGAATTTCGCCGCCTCTTCGGCCTGATCGTCGAACCACAGGCAGGGCGTGAGTTTTTGTACGCGTAGCATGGTGCCAGCTCCTCTGCAGGTAACGCATGTTCCGGACTTTCAGCGTAGTCAGCCTCTGGTCGTCTGGCCGTACCGTAGATCGAGAAAATTGCCGCAGGGTAGCGTCGCTGTAGTCAAAATGACTTTATATAGAGTCAAACAGACTATTTTTGTGGTGTGTCTTTATGACTCGTATATGCGCAAGCGCTTGGATCTAAAGGGGTAAAAACCTGGCACGGGACTTGAAGAGGTAAACGTACAACTGAACGCCTTCAGGAGTACGCACAATGTTCGACATCTTCAGCAACCCTCAGAACGTTCTTCAATGGTCGAGCCGTGTGCTCGGCGCGGGGCTGGCGATGCTGCTGGCCGGCATTTACGGTGCCTATCTCTACGACGGCCATCTGGCGATCACCGTGCTGGTGACCATGCACGCCCTGACCATTCTCGGTCCGACCCTGTTGAAAATCGGCTATGTCATGCGTCTGCTTTCGCAGTATCGCCTGAGCCAATTCCCGGCCCGAGTGGTGGCTTGATGCGCAAACTGGCGGCTGCACCGCTCTTCAGCCTGGGCTTTCGACCCTTCTTTCTGGCCGGGGCCGGGTTCGCGGCCCTCGCCATCGCGATCTGGGCCTTGTGGCTGTACGGCCGCTTGCCGGGTGCGCAACCGGTGGGCGGCATGCTCGCCTGGCATCGACATGAAATGCCTTTCGGATTTGCCACGGCCATCATTGCCGGGTTCCTGCTGACGGCGGTGCCCAACTGGACCGGTCGGTCGGGGCTCAAGGGCTGGCCGCTGATCGGTCTGGTGCTGGTGTGGCTACTGGCACGGCTGGCCTGGTTCCTGCCGATACCGGCGCCCTTGTTGCTGGCCTTGCAGGTTCCGTTTCTGCCGTTGCTGGCGTGGGCGTTGGGGGGCGATCTGCTGGCTGCGGGCAAGCGCGAGAATTATCCGATTCTGTTGATGGTGATGCTGCTGGCCGGGTGTCAGGCGTTGACGTTGCTCGGGTTCGCCGTTGATGACGCCAATCTGCAACGCCATGGTGTGCTGGCCGCCTTGTGGCTGGTGGGCGCGCTGATGAGCGTGATCGGCGGACGGGTGATTCCGTTCTTTATCCAGCGCGGCTTGAACCGGCCCGCAGCGCCTGCGGCCCATCCGTTGCCGGGCAAGGTGTTGCTGATCAGCGCCATGCTGGCGGCGGTGTCTTTTGCCGCCGGATTGAATGACGCCCCACAGGTTTGGCTGGCGCTAATGTTTGCGTTGATCAGCGTTTTGCATCTGCTGCGATTGTGGCGCTGGCATGATCGTGGCCTGTGGCGGGTGCCGCTGCTGTGGTCGCTGTACCTGGCCTACGCCTGGCTCGCGGTGGCGACGCTGGCCATGGCGCTGTGGCACCTGGGCTGGATGCCGCAGCAAAGCCTGGCCACCCATTCACTGGCCGTCGGCGGTATCGGCGGGTTGGTTCTGGCGATGATCGCCCGGGTCAGCCTGGGGCATACCGGGCGCTTGTTGCAGCCGTCAAAGGCGGTTGTTGCGGGGTTTGCCCTGTTGCTACTGGCGGGTGTGTGTCGAGTGTGGCTGGTGCCGTTTTCCGGTCAGGGTCTGGCGCTGTCGGCGTTGCTGTGGTGTAGCGCTTTCGGTGTTTTTGTCTGGCGCTACACCGGCATTTTATTGGGGCCGAGGCTCTAGCGAAGACCTTCAGGGCCGCCCTTCGAGGCGGCTTTTTCATGACCGGTGGTCGATGCGCCCCGGCCTGTCGGAAAATTTGCGCTTAGCTGAAGGGATAGCCCGAGGCGCGCGCAGGTTTACAAGGCCGCAGCGACGCCCCTTCAGATCACCCTGAGTCTGAGGAACCGCGCCATGCTCACCCTGAACATCAATGGCCAGGATCAGGAGCTGGATGTCCCCGCCGACATGCCGCTGCTCTGGGTCTTGCGCGATGTCGCCCACCTCACCGGCACCAAGTTCGGCTGTGGCATCGCCCAATGCGGGGCCTGCACCGTGCACGTCGATGGCGCACCGCTGCGCTCGTGCATCACACCGGCCACGGCCGTGGCTGATGGACAGAAGATACTCACCATCGAAGGCCTTTCCGCAGACGGTTCGCACCCGGTCCAACAGGCCTGGGCGGAACTTGACGTGGTTCAGTGTGGCTACTGCCAGTCTGGGCAGATCATGTCGGCGGCGGCCTTGCTGGCGAAAATTCCGCAACCGACCGACAGCGACATCGATCAGGCGCTGTCCGGCAACATATGCCGTTGCGGCACTTACCCGCGGATCCGCGCGGCGGTCAAACGCGCTGCCGAGCTGGGTTGAGGTGGCCATGAACAGCATCAACGCGTTATCGCGCCGTGGTTTTCTCAAGGGCAGTGCCGTGCTGGGTGGTGGATTGGTGGTGGCGTTTGCCATGCCCGGTGCCCACCGTTTCGCCATGGGCGCGGAGAACCAGGGCAACGTGTTTGCACCCAATGCCTTCCTGCGCATTGGCAACGACAACAGCGTCACCGTGTTGCTCGGCCACTCGGAAATGGGCCAGGGCATCTGGACCGGCCTGACCATGCTGATTGCCGAAGAACTGGACGCTGACTGGACGAAAATCCGCGTCGAGCATTCCCCTGCTTCGGCCACCGATTACGGCCTGCCAGGCTTTGGCGGGATGCAGATCACCGGCGGCTCGACCTCGACCTGGATGGAGTTCGACCGCTATCGCCAGGCCGGCGCAGCGGCGCGCCTGATGTTGATCGACGCGGCGGCCAAGCGTTTCAACGTCGCGCCCTCCGAGATTCATACCGAATCGGGGGTGGTCATTGCCGGTGAACACCGTGCCACCTATGGCGAGTTGGCCGATGATGCCGGGCAATTGCCACGGCCAGACCCGGCTTCGATCATACTCAAGGACGCAAAGGACTGGCGGCTGATCGGCAAACCCACCAAGCGTCTGGACACGCCGGAGAAAATCACTGGCCGGGCGAAATTCGGCATGGACGTGCAGTTTGACGGGCTGATGACCGCGATGGTCGCCCGTTCGCCGACCTTCGGCGGTAGCGTCAAATCCTTTGAAGGCGCCGAAGCGCTGGCGATTCCGGGCGTGCACAAAGTGGTGCAAGTGCCGACCGGCATCGCGGTGATTGCCGATCATTTCTGGGCGGCGAAACTGGGGCGCGATGCACTGAAAATCGAGTGGAATCCGGGGCCGAACGCCGGACTCAATAGCCAGACGTTGCTGGAAAACTTCCGCAAGCTCGCCACCACCCCCGGCCTGAACGCCGGTCAGGCGGGCGATACCCAGGCTGCGCTGGCGAAAGCGGTCAAGAAGATCGATGCTGAATACAGTGTGCCTTACCTGGCCCATGCGCCGATGGAGCCGCTGAACTGCACGGTGAGCATCACCCAGGACAAGTGCGAAATCTGGACCGGCACTCAGTTTCAGACCCTGGACCAAATGGTCGCCGGGAAAATCACCGGGCTCAAACCGGAACAGGTGGTGATCCATACTGAGTTTCTCGGCGGCGGCTTCGGGCGCCGGGCCAATCCGACGTCGGACTTCGTCAGCGAAGCGGTGTATGTCGCCAAGGCCGCCGGTGCACCGGTGAAAACCGTGTGGGCGCGGGAAGACGACATCCGCGGCGGCTATTACCGCTCGGCGTTCCTGCACCATGCGCGGATCGGGCTGGGCGCCGACGGCCTGCCGCTGGCCTGGAAACATGTGATGGTCGGGCAGTCGATCATGGCCGGGACCTCGCTCGAAGCGAGCATGGTCAAGGACGGCATCGACAAGACGTCCGTCGAAGGCGTGGCCGACAGCCCTTACTTCGAAGGACTGGCCAATCACCAGATCGAACTGCACTCACCGAAAACCGGCATCAGCGTGTTGTGGCTGCGTTCGGTGGGGCACACCCACACTGCGTTTGTCATGGAATCGCTGATCGATGAGCTGGCCACGGCGGCCGGCAAGGATCCGGTGGAATATCGGCGCACCTTGCTCAAGGATCATCCGCGCCACCTCGGTGTGCTGAACCTCGCGGTGGAGAAGGCCAACTGGACGGCGCCACTGCCGGACGGCCATGCGTTGGGTGTGGCGGTGCATGAGTCGTTCGGCAGCTACGTGGCCCAGGTGGCCGAGGTGTCCCAGGACAACCTCGCCATTCGTGTGCATCGGGTGGTGTGCGCTGTGGACTGCGGCATCGCGGTCAATCCACAGAGCATCGCCGCGCAGATGGAGTCGTGCATCACCTTTGGCCTCAGCTTCGCCTTGCACAGCAAGCTGACGCTCAAGGACGGGCAGGTGGTGCAGTCCAACTACCACGACTATCGGGTGCTGCGGCTCAACGAAATGCCGGTGGTCGAAGTGCATATCGTGCCCAGCAGCGACAAACCCGGTGGTATCGGCGAGGCCGGTGTGCCACCCATGGCGCCGGCGGTGGCCAACGCGGTGTTTGCCTTGACCGGGCAGCGCCTGCGGGAGCTGCCCTTGCAGCTATCGGGGGTGTGAAATGAAACGACATCACTGGTTGCTTGGGGCGGTGATCCTGGTCCTTCTCGTCGCCTACGCATCCCACGTGTTCGCCGATGACCGCGAGGCCTTGCAGGCGTTCGACACTGTGCAGAAGGTCTTCCAGAGCCCTCGTTGCCAGAACTGCCACATTCCCGGGGATTCGCCGCTGCAATTCGATGCCGGCGTACCCCACGCCATGAATGTCGTGCGGGGCATGGACGGCAAGGGCTCGGCGGGGCTGCCCTGTGCTACCTGCCATGGGCAAAGCAATCCGCCTGCCAGTTACGGCCCCCACGCGCCACCGGGTGCGCCGCACTGGAGTTTGCCACCGGCCGCGCACCGGATGGCCTGGATCGGCCTGCCCGCCGACCGGCTGTGCGCGATGATCAAGGATCGCTCCAGCAACGGCGATCGGGATTTTGCCGCACTGATCAAGCACGTCAGCGACGACAAGCTGGTGCTGTGGGGCTGGAACCCTGGCGGCAATCGCGCGCCGGTGCCGGTACCCCACGATGTCTTCGTCACCCAGTTCAAGCGCTGGGCCGATGCGGGAGGACCGTGCCCGGTGGCGGGTAGCTGACCAGCGGCACGCTTACAGGGAGTCAATGTGGGTACGGGCGACTCTAACGTGCATACCTGCCAAAGGAGTGAACGATGTTGATCTCAGGCAAAACAGGCAAATCGGGCCGATCAGCCAACCCATTGCTTACGCCACAGCAGGAACGTGAACGTCTGCGCGAACTGTCTCGCCAGGCCGAGCAAGAGCTGGCAGGCGTGCAGATGGCGAGCATGGACGAGCTGACGCTGCTGTCCAATCGCCACGGCTTCACCGCACTGGCCCAACTTGGGCTGGACGCCTGCCGGCAACTGGAGACCCCGGCGACGCTGCTGTACTTCAGCCTCGATGAATTCAAACTCATCTGCTATCTGTATGGCCGGGCCAAGGGTGACGATGCGCTCAAGACGTTCGCCGATGTCCTGCGGATCGGGTTTCGTGAAAACGATGTGGTCGGCCGACTCGAAGGCGACCGGTTCGTGGCGCTGCTGACCGGTTCCAGCGTGGTGGAGATTGCGGCGATCAAGGCACGGCTCAATGAGATACTCGATGAGCGCAACGCTGCGGCGCATTGCAGTTATGACATTCGGTTCAGTGTTACCCAGGTCGAGTATGACTCCATTGTTCATGACTCAATCGAGGAACTGCTGGAGGAGGCCGAGCTTATGATGAGCCGTTAGGGCGGTGTTGTGTTGGCGGGCCTCTTCGCGAGCAGGCTCGCTCCTACAGGTTTTGTGAACGCCACAAATCCACTGTGGGAGCGAGCCTGCTCCGGGCGGCGATCCGACGAAAGCGTCCTGACAGACACCACCTATTTGGCAAACAACTGCCCAATGTCCTTGAACGCCTTGAACTCCAGCGCATTCCCGCAAGGATCAAACAGAAACATCGTCGCCTGTTCACCCGCCAGCCCCTGAAAGCGAATCCCTGGCTCAATCACGAAGCGCGTCCCCAGTGACTTCAATCGCTCGGCCAACGCTTCCCACTCGGCCATCCCGAGCACCACGCCAAAATGCGGCACCGGCACATCGTGACCATCCACGGCATTGGTGTGCGCGGCTTCTTGTGCAGGTTTTTTCGGTGCCAGGTGAATCACCAGTTGATGGCCGAAGAAATTGAAATCCACCCAATGGTCGCTGGAACGACCTTCTTCCAGGCCAAACACTGAACCATAGAAATGTCGGGCGGCCGGCAAGTCGTAGACCGGAATGGCCAGGTGAAAAGGGGACAGTTGCATCAGGCGAACCTCTGTGTGGGTGGGAATGTGTCGAGTTTAGCCCTGTGCTTTTTGATTGAAAGACGATAATTTTTGCGTCGAGCTCAAATTATTTCGATCAATCGAGGCCGCCATGCTGCGAGAACTGAAAACCTTTATCGCGGTGGCGCGTTACGGAACATTCGCCGCAGCCGGCATGCATATCGGCCTGACGCAGTCGGCGGTCAGTGCACAGATTCGCAATCTGGAGCAAGCCCTCGGCATCCGTCTGTTCGACCGCACGGGGCGTCAGGCGCTGCTCAATGCGGCGGGGCAGCGTGCGTTGCCGATGGCCAGGGAAATGCTCGAGACCTTCAGCCGCATGGCCGTCAGTGACGATGTCAGCGAGTACCGTGGCGAACTGAAAATCGGCGCAGTGGCCACCGCCCAGACCGGGCTGCTGCCCCAGGCATTGTTGAAATTGCGCCAACAGGCGCCTTTGCTGGAACCCAAGCTGGTGCCCGGGGTGTCACTGAACTTGCTGAGCCAGGTAGACACGGGAGAAGTGGACCTGGCGATCCTGATCAAGCCGCCGTTTGAGTTGCCCAAGGAGTTGTCCGCGCAGGTGATTCGCCGCGAGCCCTTCGTGCTGATCGTACCGGCGGACCTTGACGGCGATGATCCGCTGCAACTGCTCGCCGAGCACCCACACGTGCGCTACGACCGCAATTCGTTCGGCGGGCGGCTGGTGACGCGGTTTCTGCGGGAACGGCAGATCGAGGTGCAGGTCGCGCTGGAGCTGGATGAACTGGAGGCGATTGTGAAAATGGTCGAGTGTGGCTTGGGTGTTTCCCTGTTGCCGGAGGCCGGGTTGTGGCTGGAGCATGGGGCGAAGGTCAGGGTGATCCGTTTGGGCGAGTTGACCTTCTTTCGAGAGATTGTCTTGTTGCAGCGTTACAGCCAGCGTAATCAGCCGATTCAGCGGTTGTTTGCGAACTGTCTGACTTAACACAGGGTGCTGTGTTTTCCTGGTAAATCGCAGGCATAAAAAACCCGCCAAAACAGGCGGGTTTAATGAGATGGTCAGCCTGACCGAAGATTACTCTTCGATGCTGCCCATGGCCGTGGTGTTGAAACCACCGTCCACGTACATGATTTCACCGCTGATGCCGGACGCCAGGTCCGAGCACAGGAAGGCGCCGGCGTTGCCGACTTCGTCGATGGTGACGTTGCGGCGCAGCGGGGTTTGCGCTTCGTTGGCGGCCAGCATCTTGCGGAAGTTCTTGATGCCGGAAGCGGCGAGGGTGCGGATGGGACCTGCCGATACGCAGTTGACGCGGGTGCCGTCCGGGCCCAGGGAGCCGGCCAGGTAGCGTACGCCGGCTTCCAGGGAAGCCTTGGCCATGCCCATGACGTTGTAGTTCGGCATGGTGCGCTCGGCGCCCAGGTACGACAGGGTCAGCAGGCTGCCGTTGCGGCCTTTCATCATTTCGCGGCCGGCCTTGGCCAGGGCCACGAAGCTGTAGGCGCTGATGTCGTGGGAGATGCGGAAACCTTCACGGGTGGTGGCTTCGGTGAAGTCGCCGTCCAGTTGGTCGCCCGGGGCGAAGCCGACGGAGTGCACGATGCAGTCCAGGCCGTCCCACTTCTTGCTCAACGCTTCGAAGACCTTGGCGATTTCTTCATCGCTGGCCACGTCGCACGGGAAGCACAGCTCAGGGCTCGAACCCCAGCCTTGTGCGAACTCTTCGACACGACCCTTGAGTTTGTCGTTCTGATAAGTGAAGGCAAGCTCAGCGCCCTCGCGATGCATGGCGGCAGCGATGCCGGATGCGATGGACAGCTTGCTGGCGACACCGACGATCAGTACGCGCTTACCGGCGAGAAAACCCATGTGTTGCTCCTCTTTCAGGTTATTGCGCAGTGGCCGGAGCCAGAAAAGCGGCTTCCAGCAACTGCTGTGTATACGGATGTTGGGGGGCGGCAAAAATGCTTTGCGCGTCTCCCTGTTCGACCACTTGGCCATGCTTGACCACCATCAACTGGTGGCTCAGCGCTTTCACCACAGCCAGGTCATGGCTGATAAACAGATACGTCAGGTTGTACTTGCTTTGCAGTGAACGCAAAAGCTCCACTACCTGGCGTTGTACCGTGCGGTCGAGGGCCGAAGTCGGCTCGTCCAGCAAAATCAACGCCGGTTTTAACACCAATGCCCGGGCAATGGCGATTCTCTGCCGTTGCCCGCCGGAAAATTCGTGGGGGTAGCGGTGCCGGGTTTCCGGATCCAGACCTACCTCCTTGAGTGCCGCAATAATCGCTTGTTCCTGTTCTGCCGCGGTGCCCATCTTGTGGATCCGCAGGCCCTCGCCAACGATCTGGCTTACGCACATCCGCGGGCTCAGGCTGCCGAACGGGTCCTGAAACACCACTTGCATCTCCCGCCGCAGCGGCCGTACCTGTTGCTGCGTCAGGCAGTCTAGCTGCTGGCCTTCAAAGCGAATGGCGCCTTTGCTGGCGATCAACCGCAAAATCGCCAGGCCCAGGGTCGATTTGCCGGAACCGCTTTCACCCACGATCCCCAGGGTCTGACCCTGGGGCAGGCTGAAATTGATGCCGTCGACCGCCTTGACGTAATCCACCGTGCGCTTGAGCAGGCCTTTCTTGATCGGAAACCAGACTTTCAGGTCCTCGACCGCCAGCAAGGGCGGGCCGATCACGTTGCTTGCAGGCTTGCCATCGGGCTCCGCTGCCAGCAGTTCCCGAGTGTACGGATGCTGCGGCGCGCGGAACAATTCTTCGCACGATGCCTGTTCGACGATGCAACCTTGCCGCATGACACATACGCGATGCGCAATTCTTCGAACAAGGTTCAAATCGTGGCTGATCAGCAGCAGAGCCATGCCCAAACGGGCCTGAAGTTCCTTGAGCAATTCGAGGATTTTCAGCTGGACGGTCACGTCCAGCGCGGTGGTCGGCTCGTCGGCGATCAGCAGTTCCGGCTCGTTGGCCAGGGCCATGGCGATCATCACCCGCTGGCGCTGGCCGCCGGACAATTCGTGGGGCAGGGCCTTGAGGCGCTTGTGCGGCTCGGGGATGCCGACCATCTCCAGCAGCTCCAGGGTGCGCTTGGTCGCGACCTTGCCGGTCAGGCCCTTGTGGATGCCCAGCACCTCGTTGATCTGTTTCTCGATCGAGTGCAGGGGATTGAGCGAGGTCATCGGCTCCTGGAAGATCATTGCAATCCGGTTGCCGCGAATGTGGCGGATGGTTTTTTCCTTCAGGTCCAGCAGGTTCTGCCCGGAATACATGATGGTGCCGGATGGATGCCGCGCGAGCGGGTAGGGCAGCAGGCGCAGGATCGAATGCGCTGTTACCGATTTACCGGAACCGCTCTCGCCGACCAAAGCCAGGGTTTCACCGCGCTTGATGTCGAAGCTGACACCTTCGACCGCCAGCTGGCAGCGATTGCCGACGACGAAATCGACGGACAGGTCGCGCACTTCGATCAGATTTTCCTGATTCATTTCACTTCCTCGGGTCGAAGGCATCGCGAGCGGACTCGCCGATGAATACCAGCAAACTCAACATCAAGGCCAGCACGGCAAAGGCGCTGATGCCCAGCCACGGCGCTTGCAGGTTGGATTTGCCCTGGGCCACCAGTTCACCCAAAGACGGGCTGCCCGCCGGCAGGCCGAAGCCGAGGAAGTCCAGGGCGGTCAGTGTACCGATGGCGCCGGTGAGGATGAACGGCATGAAGGTCATGGTCGAGACCATCGCGTTGGGCAAAATGTGGCGGAACATGATCGCGCCGTTCTGCATGCCCAGGGCGCGGGCGGCACGCACGTATTCCAGGTTACGCCCGCGCAGGAATTCGGCGCGCACCACGTCCACCAGGCTCATCCACGAGAACAGCAGCATGATCCCCAGCAACCACCAGAAGTTGGGCTGCACGAAACTGGCAAGGATGATCAGCAGGTACAGCACCGGCAGCCCGGACCAGATCTCCAGGAAGCGCTGCCCGGCCAGGTCCACCCAGCCCCCGTAGAAGCCCTGCAAGGCCCCGGCGATCACGCCGATGATCGAGCTGAGCACGGTCAGGGTCAGGGCGAACAGCACCGAAATGCGGAACCCGTAGATCACCCGGGCCAGCACATCACGGCCCTGATCGTCGGTGCCCAGCAGGTTGTCCGCCGAGGGCGGGGCCGGCGCCGGGACTTTCAGGTCGTAGTTGATGCTCTGGTAGCTGTAGGGGATCGGCGCCCACAGCACCCAGGCGTCCTTGGCCTTGAGCAGTTCGCGGATGTACGGGCTCTTGTAGTTCGCCTCCAGCGGAAATTCGCCGCCGAAGGTGGTTTCCGGGTAGCGCTTGAGCGCCGGGAAGTACCAGTTGTTGTCGTAGTGCACCACCAGCGGCTTGTCGTTGGCGATCAGCTCGGCGCCAAGGCTTGCACCAAACAGGATCAGGAACAGCCACAGCGACCACCAGCCACGCTTGTTGGCCTTGAACAGTTCGAAGCGTCGGCGATTGAGAGGGGACAGGTTCATCTCAATGCTCCCGGCTTTCGAAGTCGATGCGCGGATCGACAAAGGTGTAGGTGAGGTCGCCGATCAGTTTCACCACCAGCCCGAGCAGGGTGAAGATGAACAGCGTGCCGAACACCACCGGGTAATCGCGGTTGATCGCCGCCTCGAAACTCATCAGGCCGAGGCCGTCGAGGGAAAAGATCACCTCCACCAGCAACGAGCCGGTGAAGAAGATGCCGATGAGGGCCGAGGGGAAACCGGCGATCACCAGCAGCATGGCGTTGCGGAACACGTGGCCGTACAGCACGCGGTGGTTGGTCAGGCCCTTGGCCCTGGCGGTGATTACGTACTGCTTGTTGATCTCGTCGAGGAAGCTGTTTTTGGTCAGCAGGGTCATGGTCGCGAAGTTGCCGATCACCAGCGCGGTCACTGGCAGCGCCAGGTGCCAGAAGTAGTCGAGGATCTTGCCGCCCATGCTCAGTTCATCGAAGTTGTTCGAAGTCAGACCGCGCAAGGGGAACCAGTCCAGGTAACTGCCGCCGGCGAACACCACGATCAACAGGATGGCGAACAGGAACGCCGGGATCGCGTAGCCGACGATGATCGCCGAACTGGTCCAGACGTCGAAGTGGCTGCCGTGCCGCTTGGCCTTGGCGATCCCCAGCGGGATCGACACCAGGTACATGATCAGCGTGCTCCATAGTCCGAGGGAGATTGAGACCGGCATCTTTTCCTTGATCAGGTCGATGACCTTGGCGTCGCGGAAGAAGCTGTCGCCGAAATCCAGGGACGCATAGTTCTTGACCATGATCCACAAGCGTTCCGGCGCCGATTTGTCGAAGCCGTACATGTGCTCGATTTCCTTGATCAGCGCCGGGTCCAGGCCCTGGGCGCCGCGATAGGCCGAGCCTGCCACCGAGACTTCGGCACCGCCGCCGGCGATGCGGCTGGTAGCGCCTTCGAAGCCTTCGAGCTTGGCGATCATCTGTTCCACCGGTCCGCCCGGGGCGGCCTGGATGATCACGAAGTTGATCAGCAGGATGCCGAACAGGGTCGGAATGATCAGCAACAGTCGCCGAAAAATGTACGCCAGCATCTGATTACTCCGTGACCGCAGGATCGGCCTGCAGTGTGGTTTCGACTTCTATCGCCGGCTTGATGTCGGGCTTGACCCACCAGGTGGCCGTGCCGATGTCGTACTTGGGCGAGACCTTGGGATGGCCAATGTGGTTCCAGTAGGCCACGCGCCAGGTCTTGATGTGCCAGTTGGGTATTACGTAATAGCCCCATTGCAGCACCCGGTCCAGCGCGCGGGCGTGAGCCACAAGGCTGTTGCGCGAATCGGCGTTGATCAGTTGCTCGACCAGTTGATCGACCACCGGATCTTTCAGCCCCATGGAGTTGCGGCTGCCGGGTTTGTCGGCGGCGGCCGACATCCAGAATTCCCGCTGTTCGTTCCCCGGCGAGTTGGACTGCGGGAAGCTGCCGACGATCATGTCGAAGTCCCGGGAGCGCACACGGTTGATGTACTGCGAGACGTCGACCCGGCGGATCACCAGATCGATACCCAGGTCGCTCAGGTTGCGCTTGAACGGCAGCAGCACCCGTTCGAATTCGGTCTGGGCCAACAGGAACTCGATGACCACCGGCTTGCCGGTGGTGTCGACCATCTTGTCATCGACGATGCGCCAGCCGGCCTCCTGCAACAGTTGATAGGCTTGCCGTTGCTGGGCGCGGATCATGCCGCTGCCGTCGGTGGTCGGGTTCTGGAACGCTTCGTTGAACACCTGCGGCGGCAGCTTGCTGCGGAACGGTTCGAGGATCGCCACCTGATCGGCGTCAGGCGCGCCGGTGGCGGCCATTTCCGAGTTCTCGAAATAACTGCGGGTGCGCGCGTAGGCGCCGTTGAACAGTTGCTTGTTGGTCCATTCGAAATCCAGCAACAGCGACAAGGCCTGGCGCACACGCACATCCTGGAACACCGGGCGGCGCATATTGAACACGAAGCCTTGCATGCCGGTGGGGTTGCCGTTGGGAATCTGTTCCTTGACCAGTCGACCCTCGGTGACTGCCGGAGTGTTGTAGGCATTGGCCCAGTTCTTCGCGGTCATTTCCAGCCAGTAGTCGAACTGTCCGGCCTTGAGCGCTTCCAGGGCGACGGTGTTGTCGCGGTAGTAATCGGTGGTCATCACGTCGAAGTTGTAGAAGCCGCGATTGACCGGCAGGTCCTTGCCCCAGTAATCCTTGACCCGCTCGTAACGCACCGAGCGTCCGGCCTTCACTTCGCTGACCTTGTACGGGCCACTGCCCAGCGGGATTTCCAGGTTGCCCTTGTTGAAGTCGCGGTCGGCCCACCAATGCTTGGGCAGCACCGGCAACTGGCCGAGGATCAGCGGCAGTTCGCGGTTGTTGGTGTGCTTGAACTTGAACAGCACGGTCAGCGGGTCTTCGGCGATCGCTTCGGCCACGTCGTTGTAGTAGCCGCGGTACATCGGCGCGCCGTCCTTGGTCAGCATCTGGAAGCTGAATACCACGTCCTCGGCGCGAATCGGATGGCCGTCATGGAAGCGTGCTTCGGGGCGCAGGTAGAAGCGCACCCAGGCGTTGTCCGGGGCTTTCTCGATCAGTCGGGCGATCAAGCCGTACTCGGTGAACGGTTCGTCCAGGCCTTGCTTGGCCAGGGTGTCGTAGATCATGCCGATATCGTCCGCCGGCACGCCTTTGCTGATGAAGGGGTTGAGGCTGTCGAATCCGCCGAAACCGGCCTGACGGAAAATCCCGCCCTTGGGCGCGTCCGGATTGACGTAGTCGAAGTGTTTGAAGTCGGCCGGGTATTTCGGCGGTTCGTTGTACAGGGTCACGGCATGTTGCGGGGCGGCGCAGGCCAGCCCGGCGAACAGCAGACCGCTGGCCTGCAGGAGCAGGGCACGGATGGGTTTCATTGATCTTTCTCCGAAGATTTCAGCCACCACGCGTTCAGGCCCAGAGTGTAGGGCGGCGTGGTGACGAAGGCGAGCCGGTTGCGGTACGCCAGACGGTGATTATTGAGGTACCAGTTGGGAACGATGTAGTGCTGCCACAGCAGCACGCGGTCGAGGGCCTTGCCGGCGGCGACCTGCTCATCGCGGGTCTGGGCGGCCAGCAACTGGTCGAGCAAGTGGTCGACTACCGGGTTGGCAATGCCGGCGTAGTTCTTGCTGCCCTTGACCCCGGCCTGGCTGGAGTGAAAGTACTGCCATTGTTCCAGGCCTGGGCTGAGCGTCTGGTTGAGGGTCATCAGAATCATGTCGAAGTCGAACTGGTCGAGGCGCTGCTTGTATTGCGCGCGATCGACCGTGCGCAGCCGCGCATCGATGCCGATGCTGGCCAAGGTCTCGACGTAAGGCTGGAGGATGCGTTCCAGGTTCGGGTTGACCAGCAGCAGCTCCAGGCGCAAGGGCTGTCCGGCGGCGTTTTGCAGGCGCTGGCCATTGAGCTTCCAGCCAGCCTCAGCAAGCAGGCCGAGGGCTTTGCGCAAGGTCTCCCGGGGGATGCCGCGGCCATCGGTCTGCGGCAGGCTGAACGGTTCGGTAAAGAGTTTGGCCGGCAGTTGCTCGCGATAGGGCTTGAGTAACAGCCATTCATGCCCGACCGGCAAACCGCTGGCCGAGAACTCGCTGTTGGGGTAGTAACTCATGGCGCGTTGGTAGGCGCCGCCGAACAGCGTGCGGTTGGTCCACTCGAAGTTGAACATCAGCCCCAGCGCTTCGCGGACCCTGGTGTCCGAGAACGCCGGGCGGCGGCTGTTCATGAACAGGCCTTGGGTCTGGGTCGGGATCCGATGGGGAATCTGCGCCTTGATCACCTCGCCGCGGCGTATGGCGGGGAAGTTGTAGCCGGTGTCCCAGTTCTTTGCCTGATGCTCGATGTAGATATCGAATTCGCCGGCCTTGAACGCCTCGAACGCCACGTCGCTGTCGCGGTAGAACTCGACTTCCATGCGGTCGAAGTTGTACTTGCCGCGATTGACCGCCAGGTCCTTGCCCCAGTAATCCTTGACCCGTTCGAAGACGATCTGTCGTCCTGGTGTGGCCGAGGTAATGCGATACGGCCCGCTGCCCAGCGGCGGCTCGAAAGTGGTGGCCTTGAAGTCGCGGCCTTTCCAGTAGTGCTGTGCCAGCACCGGCATTTCACCCAGGCGCAGGATCAGCAGCGGATTGCCGGCACGCTTGAACACGAAACGGATGCGCTGCGGGCTGAGGATGTCGACCCGCGACACTTCCTGAAGGCTGGTGCGATACAGCGGATGGCCTTCCTTGAGCAGCACGCGATAGGAGAACGCGACGTCGTAGGCGGTGATCGGCGTGCCGTCATGGAAGCGTGCTTCGGGGCGCAAGTTGAACACCACCCAACTGCGGTTCTCGTTGTACTCCACCGACTGGGCGATCAGGCCATAACTGGACGCGGGCTCGTCACCAGAAGGCGCGTACTGCCCCGTGCCGATCATCAGCGGTTCGTTCAGCTCGTTGATGCCGTATTGCAGGAAACTCGGCGTGGTGACAGGGCTGGTGCCCTTGAAGGTGTAGGGGTTGAGCGTGTCGAAGGTGCCAAACGCCATGACCCGCAACGTACCGCCCTTGGGCGCTTGCGGGTTGACCCAGTCGAAGTGGGTAAATCGTGCCGGGTACTTGAGCGTGCCGAACTGCGCATAACCATGGCTTTCGCTGATCGTCGCACTTGCGGTGGAGCTCAAGGCCAGGCTGATCAGGAAGAGGAGGGGACGCTTCAAATAGGGGATCCGGTCCGGGCGGCTTGGGCTTTGTGGATCGTACAGTAACAGCTTGTATGGACAGGAAAAAGACGGGGGGTTAATGCGCAATCTCGGCCAGGTCACAAACCCTGTAGGAGCAGCCCACAAAAACTGTGAAGACATAAAAAAGCCCCTGAAGTCAGGGGCTGTTTTTAATGCGGATTGGCCACCGTCAACATCTGGCCAGGCTTGAGCGCCTGGCCGACACGCGGGTTCCAGCGCTTGAGATGCTGCATCTCTACGTTGAAGCGCTTGGCCACGATGTACAGCGAGTCGCCTTGCTGGACCTTGTACGTGGTCTGTTGCTTCTTGGTGTTGGCTGCAATCACGGTGTTGACGCGCCCGGAGCTGCGCTTGCTGGTGTCCTGCATGACCAGGGTCTGGCCGGGCTTGAGGTTCTTGCCGTTCAGTTTGTTCCAGCGTTGCAGGTCCTGCACGTCGACGTTGTTGGCCTTGGCGATGGAGCCGAGGTTGTCACCCCGCTTGACCCGGTAGGAACGCTTGACGCTGGCGACCTGGGTGTCGTCGGCACCTTCGAAGACCGGCTTGAGCGATTTCTTGCTGATCAGTTCTTCAGGACGCATGGTTTGCAGGCTGCTGGTCAGCAATTGCGCCTTGGAGGTCGGGACCAGCAGATGTTGCGGGCCGTCGATGGTGGTGCGTTGCTTGAAAGCCGGGTTGAGCTGAAACAGTTCGTCTTCGTCGATGTTGGCGACTTCAGCAACCTTGGACAGGTCCATGCGCTGGTTGATTTCGACGACCTGGAAGTAGGGTTCGTTGGCGATCGGGTTGAGGTTCACGCCGTAGGCTTCCGGCGCCATCACCACTTGCGACAGTGCCAGCAACTTCGGCACGTAGGCCTGGGTTTCGGAGGGCAGCGGCAGGTTCCAGTAGTCGGTCGGCAGGCCGAGGCGTTCGTTGCGCTCGATGGCCCGGCTGACGGTGCCTTCGCCGGCGTTGTAGGCCGCCAGGGCCAGCATCCAGTCGCCGTTGAACATGTCGTGCAGGCGGGTCAGGTAATCAAGCGCGGCGGTGGTCGACGCGGTGATATCGCGACGGCCATCATAGAAACGGGTTTGACGCAGGTTGAAATAACGCCCGGTGGACGGGATGAACTGCCAAAGACCCACCGCGTCGGCCCGGGAATAGGCCATCGGGTTGTAGGCACTCTCAATCACTGGCAGCAGGGCCAGTTCCAGCGGCATGTTGCGTTCTTCAAGGCGCTCGACGATGTAGTGAATGTAGAGGCTGCCACGCTCGCCGGCGTTTTCGAGGAAAGATGGATTGCTGGCGAACCACAGGCGCTGTTGCTCGATGCGCGGGTTGACACCCAGCCCGTCCTGCAGCTGGAAGCCCTGGCGCATGCGCTCCCAGACGTCCTGGGGAATTTGCGGGCTGGGTTTTTCGCTGAGCCAGATTGGCTTCTGCTTGGCGCGCGCGGCGATGTTCTGCGTGTGCGCCGCATCGGTCTGCGGCGCATGGCTGGAACAGCCCGCCAGGGTGGCGGACACAGCCACCGCTATGGCTTGAGCCAAGCGGGTCAATGCGTCTGAACTGATGGCTTTGCGAATAGGTGACGACATTGGCTGGAAGTAAGTTCCGGGCAAAAATGTCGGGCGATTCTAGAAAGCGTACCCTGCGCGGTCAACCTTTCAGAATTGTTGCAATCTTGAGAAGCCCCTTTAGAACCTGTCTTTCCACGCTCGAAGCGCAGCAAAAACCATATCGGGCGCCGAGTTATCGGTGCCGGTCCGTTCGTCCGCTTTTTCTTTAACGGATGTTTCACCGGAGCGCAAAAACGGGTTTGTGAGCTTTTCCAGCGCCAGTGTCGACGGCAACGTCATGATCCCGGATTCCCGTTGGCGGGTGACTTTGGCCAGGCGCTCGGCGGTGTCCGGGTTGTTCGGCTCGACGGCCGCCGCAAACTTCAGATTGCTGAGGGTGTACTCGTGGGTGCAGTACACCAGCGTGTCATCCGGCAACCCGGCGAGGCGTGTCAGCGAGCTGTACATTTGCTGTGGCGTGCCTTCGAACAAGCGTCCGCAACCGGCGGCAAACAGGGTGTCGCCGCAGAACAGCAAGCCGTGATGGTAATAGGCGATATGCCCCAGGGTGTGGCCAGGGATCGCGAGGACATCGAAATCCCAGCCGAGCACACTGACCTTGTCGTTGTCCTTGAGCGCAACGTCCCGCGCCGGGATCGTTTCGCTGGCCGGACCGTAGACTTTCGCGTCCGTCGCCTTTTTCAGCTGTTCGACGCCGCCGACGTGGTCATGATGGTGATGAGTGATCAAAATATCACTCAGTACCCAGCCCGGATTGGCCGTGAGCCAGGCTTGCACGGGGGCGGCATCGCCCGGGTCGACGACCGCGCAGCGCTTGCTGCCGTGGTCTTGTAACAACCAGATGTAGTTGTCGGTGAAGGCGGGCAGGGCAGTGATCTGTATCATCGTCGGATTCGCCAAGCGGAAAACATTGGCGCATCTTAGAACTTCCTGGCGCGTTGGAGAATGCAATGACTGATAAAGCGTTCGCACAAGCCGATCCTGACTGGCTGGCGTTGATCAGCGCGGCCCGCGAGTGGCTGGCCGGTCCCCTCGGGCAATTTCTGCTGGACGAAGAGCGTCGCATGCTCGAAGACGAGCTCGGGCGGTTCTTTGGTGGCTATCTGGTGCATTACGGTCCCTCGGCCCAGACTCCGCCGGCGGCCCCCCAGGTGCAACGCAATGTGCGCCTTGGCGCGCCGTTGCCGGGGGTCGAGATCGTTTGTGAGGAGCAGGCCTGGCCGCTGAGCGAACATGCCACCGATGTGGTGGTGCTGCAGCATGGCCTGGATTTCTGCCTGTCGCCCCACGGCCTGCTTCGCGAGGCGGCCAGCAGCGTACGCCCCGGCGGGCACTTGCTGATCATCGGCATCAATCCCTGGAGCAGTTGGGGTCTGCGGCATGTATTTGCCCAGGATGCGCTGCGCAAGGCGCGCTGCATTTCGCCGTCACGGGTCGCTGACTGGCTGAACCTGCTGGGCTTCGCGCTGGAGAAACGTCGCTTCGGGTGCTATCGTCCGCCGCTTGCGTCGCCGGCGTGGCAGACCCGCCTGGCCGGTTGGGAGCGCAAGGCCGGTGACTGGCAACTGTCGGGCGGCGGCTTCTATTTATTGGTGGCGCGCAAGATCGTGGTGGGCCTGCGACCGGTCCGTCAGGAGCGGCGCGAACCGATGGGCAAGCTGATCCCGTTGCCGATGGCCAAGGTCAACCGGCGCAACATCGAACCGTAATACACACTTTTTATTTGCGGCCGGGCCTGTCCCGGCTTCGGGCGTCGTCGGTCAGCGATCGGCGGGCCAGCGCATTTTCTGGATAGATTGGCATGAGCGATAGCGTAGAACTGTTCACCGACGGCGCCTGCAAAGGCAACCCTGGCCCCGGCGGCTGGGGCGCACTGCTGGTGTGCAAGGGCGTCGAAAAGGAACTGTGGGGCGGCGAAGCCAATACCACCAACAATCGCATGGAGCTGATGGGCGCGATCCGTGGCCTGGAAGAGCTCAAGCGACCTTGCGAGGTGCTGCTGGTGACCGACTCCCAGTACGTGATGAAAGGCATCAACGAGTGGATGGACAACTGGAAGAAGCGCGGCTGGAAAACCGCGGCGAAGGAACCGGTGAAAAACGCTGACCTGTGGAAGCTGCTCGACGAGCAGGTCAACCGCCACAAAGTCACCTGGAAATGGGTACGCGGACACATTGGCCATCACGGCAACGAACGGGCCGACCAGCTGGCCAACCGTGGCGTGGATGAAGTGCGTGGGTACAAACAGGGCTGATCAACCTCCCGTACGGTGAGCATGTTAAGATTCGCGCTTTTGCACGATTGACCGATTGAGAGCTGAGCACTGATGGCCACCAGATCCGTTGTACTCGACACCGAAACCACCGGCATGCCGGTGACCGACGGCCACCGGATTATCGAAATCGGTTGTGTCGAGTTGATCGGCCGACGCCTGACGGGCCGGCACTTTCACGTTTACCTGCAACCCGATCGCGAAAGTGACGAGGGCGCCATCGGCGTCCACGGCATCACCAACGAATTCCTTGTGGGCAAGCCGCGTTTTGCCGAGGTGGCCGAAGAGTTCTTCGAGTTCATCAAGGGCGCGCAGCTGATCATCCATAACGCGGCGTTCGACGTTGGCTTCATCAACAACGAATTCGCCCTGATGGGCCAGCAGGACCGCGCAGACATCACGCAGCACTGCTCGATCCTCGACACCCTGATGATGGCCAGGGAACGTCACCCGGGGCAGCGCAACAGCCTCGACGCCCTGTGCAAACGCTATGGCGTCGACAACTCCGGCCGTGAACTGCACGGTGCCTTGCTCGACTCCGAGATTCTCGCCGACGTCTACCTGACCATGACCGGGGGGCAGACCAGCCTGTCCCTGGCCGGCAACGCATCCGATGGCAATGGCTCGGGGGAAGGGGCGGATAACTCGGCCACCGAGATTCGCCGTTTGCCGGCGGACCGCCAGCCGACGCGCATCATCCGCGCCAGCGAAGACGACCTGGCCCGCCATGCGGCGCGCCTGGAAATCATCGGCAAGTCCGCGGGTGCCCCGGCGTTGTGGGTGCAGTTGGCTGAGGCGGAAGCGCAGGCGTAGTTCCTCATTCCAATGAATGCTTTTTGTGGCGAGGGAGCTTGCTCCCGCTCGGCTGCGAAGCAGTCGTAAATACATCCTCTGCGGTTTATCTGAACGAATGATGGGACCGCTTCGCGCTCCAGCGGGAGCAAGCTCCCTCGCCACAGGGAAACTCCCCTGTCGCCACAAGTTGGTGCATCCCGCTCGCCACATCCTCTGCAACACTCTACCCTGAGGTGATTGGCAGGCTCTGGTCTGCCGCCTCAGGACACTGAGCCTCATGTACAAAGACTTGAAATTTCCGGTCCTGATTGTCCATCGCGACATCAAGACCGACAGTGTTGCCGGCGACCGCGTGCGGGGTATTGCCCGGGAGCTGGAGCAGGAGGGGTTCAGCGTCGTTTCGGCGGTGGATTACACCGAAGGGCGTCTGGTGGCGTCGACTTACCACGGCCTGTCCTGCATGTTGATTGCCTCTGAAGACGCCAGCACTCATTCCCATTTGTTGCAAAACATGGCCGAACTGATCGGTCTGGCGCGGGTCCGCGCGCCGGATCTGCCGATCTTCGCCCTGGGCGAAAAAGTGACCCTGGAAAACGCGCCCGCCGACGCCATGGCCGAGCTCAATCAGTTGCGCGGCATTCTTTATCTGTTCGAAGACACCGTGCCCTTTCTCGCCCGGCAGGTGGCCCGCGCCGCACGCAAATACCTAGATGGCCTGCTGCCACCGTTTTTCAAGGCATTGGTGCAACACACGGCGGACTCCAACTACTCCTGGCACACTCCGGGTCACGGCGGTGGTGTGGCGTATCACAAAAGCCCGGTCGGGCAGGCGTTTCACCAGTTTTTCGGGGAAAACACCCTGCGCTCGGATCTTTCGGTGTCGGTGCCCGAGCTCGGTTCCTTGCTTGATCACACCGGCCCCCTGGCTGAAGCCGAGGCTCGCGCGGCACGCAATTTCGGCGCCGATCACACCTTTTTCGTGATCAATGGCACCTCCACGGCCAACAAGATTGTCTGGCACTCGGTGGTCGCCCGCGATGACCTGGTGCTGGTGGACCGCAATTGCCACAAGTCGGTGCTGCACTCGATCATCATGACCGGCGCGATCCCGCTGTACCTGTGTCCGGAGCGTAATGAACTGGGGATCATCGGCCCGATTCCACTGAGTGAGTTCAGCCGCGAATCGATCCAGGCCAAGATCGACGCCAGTCCGCTGACCAAGGGTCGTTCACCGAAGGTCAAGCTCGCGGTGGTGACCAATTCGACCTATGACGGCCTCTGCTACAACGCCGAGCTGATCAGGCAGCAACTGGGCAATAGCGTTGAGGTGTTGCACTTCGATGAGGCCTGGTACGCCTATGCGGCGTTTCATGAGTTCTTTGCCGGGCGCTACGGCATGGGCACCTCCCGTGATGAAGACAGCCCGTTGGTGTTCACCACCCATTCGACCCACAAGTTGCTGGCGGCCTTCAGCCAGGCGTCGATGATTCACGTGCGCGATGGCGGTGCGCGGCAGCTGGACCGGGATCGCTTCAACGAAGCGTTCATGATGCACATCTCGACCTCGCCGCAGTACGGCATCATCGCCTCGCTGGATGTGGCGTCGGCGATGATGGAAGGGCCGGCCGGGCGTTCGCTGTTGCAGGAAATGTTCGACGAAGCCCTGAGTTTTCGCCGGGCGCTGGCCAACTTGCGCCAGCACATTGCCGCCGATGACTGGTGGTTCTCGATCTGGCAACCGCCGACGGCGCAAGGCATCGAGCGGGTCGTCACCGAGGACTGGTTGCTGCAACCCGATGCCGACTGGCACGGCTTTGGCGGCGTGACCGACGATTATGTGTTGCTCGACCCGATCAAGGTCACGTTGGTAATGCCGGGATTGACCGCCGGTGGCGCCCTCAGCGAGCGCGGGATTCCGGCGGCGGTGGTCAGCAAGTTCCTCTGGGAGCGCGGCCTGGTGGTCGAGAAAACCGGGCTGTATTCGTTCCTGGTGTTGTTCTCCATGGGCATCACCAAGGGCAAGTGGAGCACGCTGCTCACCGAACTGCTGGAGTTCAAGCGCAGCTATGACGCCAACGTCAGCCTGGCCAGTTGCCTGCCCTGCGTGGCGCAAGAGAATGTCGCGCGCTATCAGGGCATGGGCCTGCGGGATCTGTGCGATCAGTTGCATGCCTGTTATCGCAGCAATGCCACCGCCAGGCACCTCAAACGTATGTACACCGTACTGCCGGAAGTCGCGATGAAGCCGGCGGACGCCTATGATCAATTGGTGCGGGGTGAAGTCGAAGCCGTGTCGATCGATGCGCTGGACGGGCGGATCGCCGCGGTGATGCTGGTGCCGTACCCGCCCGGCATTCCGCTGATCATGCCGGGCGAGCGTTTTACCGAGTCGACCCGCTCGATCATCGATTACCTGGCGTTTGCCCGCACGTTCGATAGCAGTTTTCCGGGGTTCGTTGCTGATGTGCACGGATTGCAACACGAAGATCAGGGCAGTGGGCGGTGCTACACCGTCGATTGCATCAAGGAATGAGGACCTTTCCCAGTATGCAGCCGGTTATAAATCCGAATTTCCCAGGGTTGTCGGTACGGGTTGCCGACGAGGGTTTTGCCGCCTACATCTGGGGCAGTGATTTCAGTTTTGAAGTCGCGGCCTACGGTGCGGCCGAAATAGGCAAGCCGGTGGCACAGTGGCCGGTCACCCCGATCACGCCTTATCGCAAGTGCTACGGCATCGACCCCGAAGAATTCAGCAGCTTTCGCGATGGCGCCGACAGCGCGATTTTCATGGCGTATCTGGATGACCAGCCCGTGGGGCACCTGGTGGTCAGTACCAACTGGAACGGCTTTGCCCATATCGACGAACTGGCGGTGCACGCACCGGCCCGGCGGCATGGCGTGGCCAAGGCCCTGCTGGATGTGGCGCAGTTCTGGAGCCGCAAGAAAAAACTCCCGGGCATCATGCTCGAAACCCAGAACAACAACCTGGGGGCCTGCCGGCTCTATGAACGCTGCGGTTACGTGATTGGCGGGATCGACCACCTGCGCTATCGCGGCATCGATCCGAACACCGCCGAAGTGGCGCTGTTCTGGTATCGACTGTTCGAAAACCCGCTGGAAAACCCGTTCAGTTCGTCAGCATCGCCGCGGCTTGTTCCGTGATGATGGCCAACAAGGTCTGAACGGCTGGTGAAGGTTCGGCGTTCTTCAGTGTCAGGGCGTAGAGACTGATCGGGACGGCTGGGGCCAGCGGGCAGGCGTCCAGTCCCGAGGCTTTGGCGCCGAGGGCGGTGAAGGGGTCGACGATGGCCAGGCCTTCGCCGGCCTCGACCATGCTGCGCATCATCTGATGCGTCTGGACCCGGGTCTGGATCACCGGGGCAGGGCGCAAGCCGTGCAGTTTGTTTTCCAGTGCCGGGCTCAGCGGGTCTTGCCCCTCCAGGCCTATCATCGATTGGCCGGCCAGATCCTGCAGTGAAATGTATTTCTGTTTCGGTTGCAGCCAGCCATGGGGGGCGAGCAACTGGAGTTTGCCCTGGGCAATTATCTGGCAATCGAGGTCGGCGTGATCGGGGTCGTGCAGGCTCAGGCCCAGATCGCTTTCACGCAGCAGCAGGCTTCTGACGATGTCGCGGGTCGGCTGGCTCAGCAGCGTGCAAGGCGCATCGGGCAGGCGTCGGCGCAGGGCCGCGATGCTGTGTGGCAACAGTTGGTTGGCCAGAGGCGGGGTGCAGATGATGCGCAGCGGCGGCGCCAGGTATTGCCGGAGGCTGTTGGCCAGGCGCTGCACCGGTTCGAGCGCATCGTAGACCCGGGCAATTTCCACCTGCAGTTCCCGCGCTTCGCGGGTGGCCTGCAATCGCCCGCGCACGCTGGCGAACAGCATGAAACCCAACTGATCCTCTGCGTCGCGCAGCAAACGCTCGACTTCGGCCACCGGCAACTGCAGCCATTCGGCGGCGGTGCCCAGGTGACCGGTCTGCAAGAGCGCCTGGATCACTTCGATATGGCGTAAGCGCATGCGTGAAGTCCATGTTCAGCAGGTGGAGGAGTCTGTGGCTGAATCCTACCCCAAGTCCGTGCATATGACTTCTGCTCATAACGACGGGTTATGAAACGCTGGCGGTTTGCGGTTCGCGGGTAATGGTCACGCCGGTTTGCACCAGCATGAATTCATTGTCGTCGACCTTGTTGACACGGTCGCCAATGGCCAGTTTGTAGGTGGTGACAGGGCTTGAACCGTCTACCGCCGGGGTGGAGTCCTGGAACTCGTGCACCGAATAAATACGGCCTTCCGCGTCTCTTGCATGGAACTGACCGACGAGTACTGCTGCCATCTGCTTAGAACCTCTGGAGATAAATCACTCAATTTGCGGCACTGTAGACCGTGCTTGGGCGAGGTAAGTTTTCCTACGGGAAAAAAATAGTCAGGGGCGGTGTTTTCGGTCGCCCACTGCTTGAATCGTCATCTATAACTACAAGCTCTTCATATCGGACAGTCGAGAAACTCTTATGAGCAACGTCTATACGATCGCCGTCGTGGTCGGCAGCTTGAGAAAGGAATCGATCAACCGCAAGGTCGCACGGGCCCTGATAGAGTTGGCGCCGGCCAATCTCAAGCTCAACATCGTCGAAATCGGCGATCTGCCGCTCTATAACGAAGACATCGATGGCGCTTCACCGCCGGCAGCCTACAGCACTTTCCGACAACAGGTGAGCTCATCCGACGCGGTGTTGTTCGTGACCCCGGAATACAACCGCTCGGTGCCGGCGCCGTTGAAAAATGCGATTGACGTGGGGTCGCGTCCATACGGCAAAAGTGCCTGGAGCGGTAAACCGGGGGCCATTATCAGCGTTTCGCCGGGGGCCGTCGGCGGGTTTGGTGCAAACCACAACCTGCGTCAATCCATGGTGTTTCTCAATGTGCCAGTGATGCAGCAACCGGAGGCCTATCTGGGGAACGCCGGTTCGGCGTTCGACGAGGCGGGCAAGTTGTCCGAGTCGGTCAAGCCGTTCCTGCAAAAATTCATCAATGCCTATGGGCAATGGGTCGAACAGCACAAGAAAGTTTGATAGTCATTGGCCAGTGTTTTGTTCTGCGAAACGCTGGGTGGTTATCTGTTCAGGCCGGGTTGGCCCCTTCGCGAGTCTGCTCGCGAAGGGGCCGGCTCAGGCAATACAAGACTCAACCCTGTCCCGGCACATTCGGCCAAAGGTCCGCCACCAGAAACAACCGTTCTGCCTCTTCCCAGTCACCCGTGGCATTTTCCACCAGACGCACCAGCAGTTGTGCGGGCGCCAGCGGGTCCAGTTCATCGAGCCAGGCTTGCATCTGCTCAGGGTTCCAGGTGTGCTCCGCCGAATAATGCGCCGGCGCCAGCCAGGCGTGGCGGGGCAGGGGTTGCCAGCGACCGGGCGGGCTCTGGGCCAACAACGCCGGCCAATCCTTTTGATGCAACCAGCGACCGCGCAAATGCTGCGGATGGGCACCCGATGGCGGGGCTGCCTGACCGGGCCACGGATACAGCAGGTACCCGCCCAGCCACAAATGCGCGCTGAACGCCTGAATATCCAGCGCCGCCAGTACTTCACGGCTCTCGGGGCGAGCGGAAATCGGCAATTGATGCTGGCTCAGGTGCGCCAGTTTGCGGTCGAGCCGGTCGTGGCAGCCCGGACCCAGCCACTGAGCGGTGTCGTGTCCGTCACCGGATTGCGGGCCGAGGTAGAGCTTGATCGCCAATTCCAGGTGATGCACGCCGTCGCGGTCGCGTAGCAGCATGTCCAGTTCACCCAGGGTGTGTCCTTCGCGGCGAATCGGCAGGTTGGCGGCAATCAGTTCAATGCCGGGTGCATGTTGCACGGCGAACTGCCAGAGGCGTTCGTAGTACAAACCCAGGCGCCGGGTCCGGGCCTGGGCCAGCCAATGCAGCAGGCCATAACTGTCCCGATCAAGCTGCCGCAGCCAGTGCTCCAGCCGATCCGGTGCCTGCACCCAGTCGCTACCGGCCAGCGGGTGACGCTGCGGCCACGGGGTATCGCCTAGCATTGGCGGCGCGAGGATGACCCACGCAAGGTCACGCACTTCGGGATGGCGTAACTGATGGGGCAGGTGGAGCAAATCGGGAAATAGCATCATCTTGCGAGCATAGCCCGAAACCCGGGCACACCCTTGAAGCTGAAAGGATTTTGTCTACGGGCGGCTTTCGCCCATAATCGGGTATTTCGCCGCCACGCAGATTCCCGCAGGAGCCCCATGGAGCAATTTCGCAATATCGGCATCATCGGTCGCCTGGGCAGTTCCCAGGTGCTGGATACCGTCCGCCGACTGAAACGGTTTCTGCTCGATCGTCACCTGCACGTGATCCTCGAAGACACCATCGCCGAAGTGCTGCCAGGGCATGGCTTGCAAACCTCGTCGCGCAAGATGCTCGGCGAAGTCTGCGACATGGTCATCGTGGTCGGTGGTGACGGCAGCCTGCTCGGTGCCGCCCGGGCACTGGCCAAACATAATATTCCGGTGCTCGGCATCAACCGCGGCAGCCTGGGGTTCCTCACCGACATCCGTCCCGACGAGCTGGAAACCAAGGTCGCCGAAGTGCTGGATGGCCACTATCTGGTGGAAAACCGCTTCCTGTTGCAGGCCGAAGTCCGTCGCCACGGCGAGGCCATCGGCCAGGGCGATGCACTGAACGATGTGGTGCTGCACCCCGGCAAATCCACGCGAATGATCGAATTCGAGCTGTACATCGACGGCCAGTTCGTCTGCAGCCAGAAGGCCGACGGCCTGATCGTCGCCACGCCGACCGGATCCACCGCCTACGCGTTGTCCGCCGGCGGGCCGATCATGCATCCCAAGCTCGACGCTATTGTGATTGTGCCGATGTACCCCCATACCTTGTCGGGTAGACCCATCGTGGTCGATGGCAACAGTGAGCTGAAGATCGTCGTGTCCAAGGATATGCAGATTTACCCGCAAGTCTCGTGCGACGGGCAGAACCATTTCACCTGCGCGCCGGGCGACACCATTACCGTCAGCAAGAAAGCCCAGAAACTGCGGCTGATTCACCCGCTGGACCACAACTACTATGAGGTCTGCCGGACCAAGCTCGGCTGGGGCAGCAAGTTGGGGGGTGGAGGCGACTGATGCTCGATCCCGCGCGTAGCTACGACCTGATCGGTGACGTGCACGGTTGCGCTCTGACCCTGGAGCACTTGCTCGACCGACTCGGTTATCACAAGCAGGATGGCGTCTGGCGGCATGCCTCGCGCATGGCGGTGTTCGTCGGCGATATCATCGACCGCGGCCCGCGGATTCGCGAGGCGCTGCATATCGTCCACGATATGGTCGAGGCCGGTCAGGCGCTGTGCATCATGGGCAACCACGAGTTCAATGCGCTGGGCTGGAGCACGCCGGCGCTGCCGGGCAGCGGCAAGCAGTTCGTGCGCGAACACACCCCGCGCCATGCCCGCCTGCTGCACGAAACCCTGACCCAGTTCGAACACCATCCGGGCGACTGGCAGGACTTCCAGCAATGGTTCTACAAATTGCCATTGTTCGTCGATGCCGGGCGTTTTCGCGTGGTCCACGCCTGCTGGGATGCCGGACTGATCGAACCGCTACGCGCGCTGTTCCCCAACGGCTGCATCGACGAGCATTTTCTCCAGGCCTCGGCGGAGTCGGGCTCTTTTGCCTGCACCGTATTCGACCGGCTACTGCGTGGCACGGACATGCGCTTGCCCCATGGCCTGACGATGACCAGCGGCGACGGCCTGGTACGTTCGTTCTTCCGGACCAAGTTCTGGGAAGACGATCCGAAAACCTACGGCGACATCGTGTTCCAGCCGGATGCACTGCCGGAACCCGTGGCCCGGACGCCGCTGACGTCCACCGAAAAGAACAGTTTGCTGCGCTATGGCATCGATGAGCCGCTGTTGTTCGTCGGCCATTACTGGCGCAGCGGCAAGCCGGCACCGATCCGGCCGAACCTGGCCTGCCTGGATTACAGCGCGGTGCTGTACGGCAAACTGGTTGCCTACCGACTGGATCAGGAAACCCGCCTGGATCCGCAAAAATTCGTCTGGGTCGATGTCGAGCGGCCGGAGGTGCTGCAATGAGTGCTGTAGCGGTATTGCGACTGCCCCTGGCGGTGGACTTGAGCGGGTTCGTCACCTTGCTCAAGCGCATGCAAGTGCCCCACCGGGTCAGCGAGGAAGCTGGCGAGCAGGTGTTGTGGGTGCCGGACAACATCAGTGAAGACGTGCGTGCGTTGTACGAACGTTTTCCGGCGGGTGACCCCGATCAGCAGCTGGACATTCCGCTGGCACAGACCGTCACGCGTCCGGGGTTCGTCGAGCAGTTGAAGTACGCCAGGGCCACCGCGCTGGTATTGCTGCTTAGCATGATCGTCGGCGCGGTGACCATGCTGGGCGACAACCTTGAAACGATGCGCTGGCTGACCTTCCTTGAATTCCGCGTGGTCGGCGAGTACCTCCACTTCACGCCACTGGCCGACAGCTTGGCGGCGGGGCAGTGGTGGCGCCTGGTCACGCCGATGCTGATCCACTTCGGCATCCTGCACCTGGCGATGAACGGCATGTGGTACTGGGAGCTGGGGCGGCGCATCGAGTCGCGCCAGGGCAGTATCAACCTGATCGGCCTGACCTTGCTGTTCAGCCTGGTGTCCAACTTCGCCCAGTATTTCTTCAGCGGCCCGACCTTGTTCGGTGGTTTGTCCGGCGTACTGTACGGCCTGCTCGGGCATTGCTGGATCTTCCAGCTGCTGGCGCCGAACCCGGCCTATCGCCTGCCCCGTGGTGTGCTGGTGATGATGCTGGTGTGGTTGCTGCTGTGCCTGTCCGGGCTGGTCTCGATGATCGGCTTCGGCGAAATCGCCAACGCGGCCCACGTCAGCGGGTTACTCATCGGATGCTTCACCGGTTTGTTGGGCGGTTTGTATAACCGCCGTAAACTGGCCGCCTAATTCAGAACATGCAATAAAGAGACGGAGACCCAATGTCCTCTTTTAACGAAATGATCAAGAACATCACCCACGATATCTACGAGAGCCTGAAACTGGCCGTAGAAATCGGCAAATGGTCCGACGGTGGCAAACTCACCGCCGAACAACGCGAGCTGTCGCTGCAGGCGATGATCGCCTGGGAAGTCCAGAACCTGCCCGAGGACCAGCGCACGGGCTACATGGGCCCGCAGGAATGCAGCTCCAAGTCGATTCAAGTGCCCAATATCCTGTTCAAGTCGGATGCCATCCATTGATCGAGATTGGCCGCGGTGCAATCAGCAAAATGTCGGCGCGCCTGGACGGGCCGAACGTGCAATACGCATTTCGTCTGGGCGAAACCGAGATCCCGGTCAATCCGTTGATCGGTACCACGGTGCGCCTGGAATACCTGGGGGCGATCCACTGCACCCATTGCGGACGCAAGACCAAGACCAGTTTCAGCCAGGGCTACTGCTACCCGTGCATGACCAAGCTGGCCCAGTGCGACGTGTGCATCATGAGCCCGGAGCGCTGCCACTTCGAGGCCGGTACTTGCCGGGAGCCTGAGTGGGGCGAGAAGTTCTGCATGACCGACCACGTGGTGTACCTGGCCAATTCGTCGGGGGTGAAAGTCGGGATTACCCGCGCCACCCAGTTGCCGACCCGCTGGCTCGACCAAGGGGCGAGCCAGGCCTTGCCGATCATGCGCGTCTCGACCCGCCAGCAGTCCGGTTTCGTCGAGGATCTGTTCCGCAGCCAGGTGGCCGACAAGACCAACTGGCGTGCTTTGCTCAAGGGCGATGCGGCGGTGGTGAACCTGGCCGAAGTCCGCGATCAGCTGTTCGACAGCTGCGCTGAAGGCTTGCTCGGGTTGCAGCAGCGATTTGGCTTGCAGGCGATCCAGCCGGTGACCAACGTCGAGCCGCTGGAAATCCGCTACCCGGTCGAGCAGTACCCGGCGAAGATCGTCAGCTTCAACCTGGACAAGAACCCGATTGCCGAAGGCACGCTGATGGGGGTCAAGGGCCAATACCTGATCTTCGACACCGGCGTGATCAATATTCGTAAATACACGGCTTACCAGCTCGCCGTGCATCAGTAAGGACTCCAGCATGCGCACCGAACAACCGAAGATGATCTACCTCAAGGACTATCAGGCGCCCGAGTACCTGATCGACGAAACGCACCTGACCTTCGAGTTGTACGAGGACCACAGCCTGGTCCATGCGCAACTGGTGATGCGCCGCAACCCCGAGCGTGGCCCGGGCCTGCCGCCGCTGGTGCTGGACGGCCAGCAGCTGGAACTGCTGTCGGTCACCCTGGCCGACCAGGCGCTTTCCGAGGCGCAGTATCAGCTGACCGAGAATCACCTGACCCTGCACCCGACCAGCACCACCTTCACGGTCGATACCAGCGTCCGGATCCACCCGGAAACCAACACCGCGCTGGAGGGCCTGTACAAGTCCGGCACGATGTTCTGCACCCAATGCGAGGCCGAAGGCTTTCGCAAGATCACCTATTACCTCGACCGCCCGGACGTGATGAGCACCTTCACCACCACGGTCGTCGCCGAACAACACAGCTATCCGGTGCTGCTGTCCAACGGCAACCCGATCGCTTCCGGTCCCGGTGAAGAAGGCCGGCACTGGGCGACCTGGGAAGACCCGTTCAAGAAACCGGCGTACCTGTTTGCGCTGGTGGCCGGCGACCTGTGGTGCGTCGAAGACAGCTTCACCACCCTGAGCGAGCGCACCGTGGCGCTGCGCATTTACGTCGAGCCGGAAAACATCGACAAGTGCCAGCACGCGATGAACAGCCTGAAGAAGTCCATGCGTTGGGATGAAGAGGTCTACGGTCGCGAGTACGACCTGGACATCTTCATGATCGTCGCCGTGAATGACTTCAACATGGGCGCCATGGAGAACAAGGGCCTCAACATCTTCAACTCCAGCGCCGTGCTGGCCAAGGCGGAAACCGCCACCGACGCCGCGCACCAGCGGGTCGAGGCGATCGTCGCCCACGAATACTTCCACAACTGGTCGGGCAACCGCGTGACCTGCCGCGACTGGTTCCAGTTGTCGCTCAAGGAAGGCTTCACCGTGTTCCGCGATGCCGGTTTCTCCTCGGACATGAACTCGGCCACGGTCAAGCGCATCCAGGACGTGGCGTACCTGCGCACCCACCAGTTCGCCGAAGACGCCGGGCCCATGGCCCACGCCGTGCGCCCGGACAGCTTCATCGAGATTTCCAACTTCTACACCCTGACCGTGTACGAAAAGGGCTCGGAAGTGGTCGGCATGATCCACACCCTGCTCGGCGCCGAAGGCTTCCGCAAAGGCAGCGACCTGTACTTCGAACGCCACGACGGCCAGGCCGTGACCTGCGATGACTTCATCAAGGCCATGGAAGACGCCAATGGCGTTGACCTGACCCAGTTCAAGCGCTGGTACAGCCAGGCCGGTACACCGCGTCTGGCGGTAACTGAGTCCTACGACGCCGCGGCGAAAACCTACAGCCTGACCTTCCGCCAGAGCTGCCCGGAAACCCCGGACAAGGTTGAAAAACTGCCGTTCGTGATCCCGGTCGAACTGGGCCTGCTGGATTCCAAAGGCGTGGCGATTACCCTGCGTCTGTCCGGTGAAGCCACCGCGCAAGGCACCTCGCGGGTCATTTCCGTGACCGAAGCCGAGCAGACTTTCACCTTCGTCGACATCGCCGAACAACCGCTGCCATCGTTGCTGCGCGGCTTCTCGGCACCGGTGAAACTGAGCTTCCCGTACAACCGCGATCAGTTGATGTTCCTGATGCAGCACGACAGCGACGGCTTCAACCGCTGGGATGCCGGTCAGCAACTGTCGGTGCAGGTGCTGCAAGAGCTGATCGCTCAGCAGCAGAAAGGCGAAGCGCTGGTACTCGATCAGCGTCTGGTGTCGGCGCTGCGCACGGTGCTCTCGGATGAGTCGCTGGATCAGGCCATGGTCGCCGAAATGCTCTCGCTGCCAAGCGAGGCATACCTGACCGAGATCAGCGAAGTGGCGGACGTCGAAGCGATTCACACGGCTCGCGAGTTTGCCCGCAAGCAACTGGCTGACGCGTTGTTCGAAGGCCTGTGGCAGCGTTATCAGGCCAATCGCGAATTGTCGAAGCAGACGCCGTACATGGCCGAAGCCGAGCACTTTGCCCGTCGTGCCTTGCAGAACATCGCGCTGTCGTACCTGATGCTCAGCGGCAAGCCGGAAGTTGTGGCTGCGACTCTGGAGCAGTTCGACGCGTGCGACAACATGACCGAGCGCCTGACCGCACTTGCCGTGTTGGTCAATTCACCGTTCGACGCCGAGAAGGCCAAGGCGCTGGCCAGTTTCGCCGAACACTTCAAGGACAATCCGTTGGTCATGGATCAGTGGTTCAGCGTCCAGGCCGGCAGCGTGTTGCCCGGTGGCCTGGCACGGACCAGGGCGTTGATGCAGCACCCGGCGTTCAACATCAAGAACCCGAACAAGGTGCGGGCGTTGGTCGGTGCGTTTGCCGGGCAGAACCTGATCAACTTCCATGCTGCTGACGGTTCGGGGTATCGCTTCCTGGCGGATCTGGTGATCGAGTTGAATGGCTTCAATCCGCAGATTGCTTCTCGCCAGTTGGCGCCTTTGACTCGCTGGCGCAAGTACGACAGTGCTCGTCAGGTTTTGATGAAGGGGGAGCTGGAGCGGATTCGGGCTTCGGGGCAGTTGTCCAGTGATGTGTTTGAAGTGGTCAGCAAGAGTTTGGCTTGAGTCTGCTGTTGACCTTGGCGGCCTTCGGGCCGACCTGGTTCTTGGTTGATTGAGTACATATCCGTTTCTGCGGGAGCGGCGGCTGGCGGTTTCGCTCTTACAGCGAGTCCCTTTTGGCAAACGCCCCAAAAGGAACCAAAAGGTCTCGCCCCGAACGTACGGCCCCTCGCTTAGGCTCGGCGTTCCTTCGCTGCGGTATTCATCCGGGGGCATTGCCCTCCGGTCGGCTTCGCTTCGACCTACATGCAATGAGTTCGACTGCGTCGAACGGCGCTGCGCGCCAGTCCCCGGATGAACACCTCCACTCAGCCTGCCGAGGGGGCGGGTGGATCAAGATCAAGAGCTGCAGGCGAGCTAACGCTCGGCCTGTTGAGTGGTGAGGAGCGACGTGGTGGTGTGGGCTGCTCTGCCTTTGCTCTTCTGTGGGAGCAGGCTTGGTCCGGGCGGCGTTCCGACGATGGCGGCCTGACAGCCAACTGAGTCCCATCTGGTTGTACCCAATTTTTCAGAAACCCCTATCTGCTTTGGCTTTGGCTTTGGCTTTGGCTTTGGTTTTTGATCTTGATCTGGCTTTTGATCTTTTGCCCCTTCGGCAGGCCGAGCGTAGGTGTTCATCAGGGGGTTAGGCGCGTAGCGCCGTTCGACGAAGTCGAACACATCGAGAGGAGGTCGTCGCGAAGCAGTGTGGTGGTCTAATTTCCCCGGACACCTCGATAAGTGGAAAATGCATCTATCGAGGAGTGTTTCATGACCGACAAACGCAGGACATTCGACGACAGCTTCAAGCTGCAAGTCGTGAAGATGATCAAG